>CAIWUD010000181.1 GCA_903915775.1 uncultured Chloroflexota bacterium
CGCGAGGGGTGTGGGGGCTGTTTACTGGCGTGAGGGTACAAAGCGTGCTACAGTCTCTATGATGATGTTCAATCTCTCCTTTATCTACCCTCCTGCGCTGCTCCTGCTCGTGCTCCTGCCACTCTTCTGGCTCTTTGCATGGCTGGCGCGCGCACCAAACCTGGCCCGCCTCGGGCGGGGCCGTTACCTCACCCTGGTTGCCCTGCGCTCGCTCATGGTTGCCGCCCTCATCCTGGCTATGGCCGGCGTGCAACTGGTGCGTGCCGTGGAGGATACGGCAGTACTCTTTTTGATCGATGGCAGCGACTCGGTGAGCCCGGCGCAGCGTCAAGCTGCGCTCGACTATGTGAACCGTGCGGTCGCTGCTGCCGATCCTGGTGATCGGGCGGCCATGGTGCTCTTTGGCGCCGAGCCGGCGGTCGAGCGCGCCGCTGAAGCGGCAGCACCGATCCGTCGCCTCACCTCGCTGGTGACCGGTAGTCGTACGAATATTGCCGAGGCGTTGCAACTCGGTCTTGCCCTACTGCCTGCAGATGCGCAGCGGCGTGTCGTCCTCCTCTCTGATGGTGCTGAGAATCAGGGGCGCGCTACAACTGTTGCGCAGCTGCTCGCCCTGCGCGCCATTCCTATCGAGGTTGTGCGCCTTCCCCGTGAGCGTGGTCCCGACCTCCTCATCACCGCGGTAGAGGCTCCTACCACCGCCCGCGAGGGTCAGCGCATCCCCCTGCGGATTGCCCTGGAGAGCAGTATGGCTGGAGCGGCCCAGCTTGAACTCTTTGCCGATGGGCAACTGGTTGCCGTTGAGGAGCGTCGTGTCGACGTTGGCACGACGACGATCGACCTGAGCCTGCCCGCTGGTGAGGCTGGTTTTCGCCGCTTTGAGGCGCGTGTCAGCGCTCCGTTCGATACCCAGGCCCTCAATAATCGTGCCGCTGCCTTCACCCAAGTAGAAGGTCCACCAAGCCTCCTCATTGCGGCGAGTGTTCCCGAACGCGCCCTGCCCCTCCGTGCTGCCCTGGAGGCGGCGGGTCTACGGGTGGAGTTGCGTACCCCCGACGCAATTCCGAGTGATCCACTGGCCCTGCTCGCCTACGCCGCAGTTATCCTGGTCGATCTCCCGGCCGCTGCGTTACCCACCGCGACGCAGAGTGCACTCAGGAGCTACGTAGAGGATCAGGGTGGCGGTCTGGCGATGATTGGAGGGAGCGAGGCGTTTGGTGCGGGCGGATGGCGTCGGACGCCCCTGGCTGCCATCTTGCCCGTCGAGCTGGATCCCGTGGTTGAGGATCAGCGTCCCGATCTGGCCCTGGTTCTGGTGATTGACCGTAGCGGCAGTATGGGGGAAGCGGCGAGCTCTGGGCGTAATCGCCTCGACCTGGCGCGTGATGCGCTCTTCCTGGCCACTCGTGGGCTGGCCCAGACGGATCAGTTGGCCATCATTGCCTTTGATGATGTTGCCCAGCAGCTGCTTCCACTCCAACCGCTCCCCGATCTCTTCAGCCTTGAGGAGGCGATTGGACGCATCAGTGTTGGTGGTGGAACCAATATTCGCGCCGGTGTCGCCCTCGCTGCACAGAGCCTGGCTGTAGCAGAGGCGCGGATCAAGCACCTCATCCTCCTCACTGATGGGCTCGATAGCAGTAACTACACCGATCTGATCGACAGCTTACGGGCTCAGGGGAGTACGGTGACCGTTGTTTCGATCGGTGGTGATGCCAACCCGAGCCTGGCGACCCTGGCCGAGCGGGGTGGCGGTGCCTTCTACCGGGTGACCAGTGCCCAGGAGGTGCCCGAGATCTTTCTCAGCGAGACGGTGCGCGTGGCCGGGCGCGATATTGTCGAGCAACCCTTTACCCCAATGGTGCTTCTGAACAGCACGCTCACGCGCGACCTTGGCCCGCTGCCGCCACTCTACGGCTACAACGCCTCCACCCCACGTGCAACAGCTCGTACGCTGCTCGCCACCCCTGATGGCGCACCGATCCTGGCCGTCGCACAGGTCGGCATGGGGCGCACCCTGGCCTGGACGAGCGACTTGAAAGGCCAGTGGGCAACCGATTGGCTCAACTGGTCCGATTTCGTGCCCTTTGTCGCCGGTATGAGCGATCTGCTGCTTTCGCCCCCAACCACGGGACAGCTTAGGCTTGAGCTACGGAGTGAGGGAGGGGAGGCGGTGATCGACCTCCTGGTCTTCGACAGTGACGGACGCCCCGGCGTAGCCGGTCAGGTCGGTGGGCGCCTCCTCGATCCGCAAGGCCAAGGGGTTGAGCTCACCTTTACTGAAGTGGGGCGTGGGCGCTACCGTGCACGGATAGTCACCGATCGTCCAGGGGCCTACCTCACCCGTCTCCTTGCCCTCGACAACAACGGTCAGCCTATGGGTGTGGTGAGCGGTGGCCTCGTCGTGAGCTACTCGCCCGAGTACCGTACGAGCGGTTCGGGTGAGGCACTCCTGGCCGATCTCGCCCTCCTCACCGGTGGACGTACAGATCCACCAGCTGAGAGCCTCTTCGCCAGTGTGGGCCAGCGGGTTGGGCTGGCGCACGAAATTGCCATGCCCCTCCTCTGGTTGGCCCTCCTGCTGCTCCCATGTGACATTGCCATCCGGCGGCTCTTCCTCCGCCCACGTGACCTGCTCCAGCCACGTCCGCCTGCTGCGGCTCCCGTGACGGAAGATCGTATCGCGGCCCTGCTCGCTTCACGTCAACGGCGGCGCGAAGAGTAAACCTGCTCCTGGAGCGTGCACACCTACTGCTGCTGTTGCTGCGCCTGTTCGATCGCTTCAGCATCCTCGATTGTAGCGGGGGTCACTCCTGTGGGTCGTGGATCAACCTCCTCTTCAGGGATGGGGAGCTCGGTAGGCACCACCTTCACCCCAACTTCGAGGATGCTCTCTGCCTGACCCTTAAAGACGCCACGGGTGGGTGGCACATCGGCGTAGTCGCGTCCAACAGCGGTACGGATGTGGCGATCCCCAGCGATCAGATTGTTCGTCGGGTCAAAGCCCACCCAGCCAAGGTTAGGGAGCAGTGCCTCAACCCAGGCGTGGGTCGCATCTTGGGAGGAGCGGTCGTTATCCTCAATGCGGTGGAAGAGGTAGCCACTGACGTAGCGACAGGGAATACCCAGCGATCGGACAAGGGCGATCATGATGTGCGCAAAGTCCTGACAGACACCCTTCCGCGCCTCCAGTGCCAGGTCGATAGGCGAGTCGACCTCAGTATGGTTGAGGTCATAGCCAAACGTGGTGTACATGCGCTCGTTGAGCAGCCGCAACAGACTCAATGGGTCGGTGTGGCGCATCACGTTGAGCTCCTCGGCGAGACGGATGAGCAGCGGTGTGGAGCGGACAAAGTGGCTAGGATTGAGAAAATCCCAGTGATCCTCTTCACGAACGATAGCATCCAGTTGCGCCCAGGTATCAATACTCAGGGCTTCAGGGAGGCTCGGCAGTGGCGGGAGGATGACGAGCGATTCAGCCGTGATGGTCGTGGTGCGATGTGGTGCCGGGATGTCGAAGTGGTGAACCACATTCCCATAGCTATCCCGATAGTTATAGATGCGTGCGAAGGGGCTGGTGGTCAGCTTAAAGGTGAGGCAACGCTGCACGCCCTCGGAGCGTGGCTGCATGCGCACTTCGGTCACATTCTCCGTGACGAGCGCACTGTAGCGGTAGCGTGTCTTATGCAGGATGGAGTAGTACATCGGTAGGGGTTTTGCTAGTGCAGCCAAGATTGCCAGGGGCTGCATGGGTGGCTACACATTGAGCGCTGATTCTACCGGATAGACCACATAGGTCTGGTAGATCGCCGTATGGATGCCATCGCAGGAGCGGCGGATCGCCGATAGTGAACCGTGCATGTCATCAGCAAGGATCTCATCCACCTGACCATAGTCGAGTGCGGCACGTAGCCGTCCAGCGAGGCGCTCGGCACGTCCAGCACCACGGGAGGCAGTCGCTTGGGCAATTGCCTGCAAGCTCCGCTGGATACGGTCGGCGGCGAAACGCACCGACCGCGGTGACTCACCGTTTAGCAACAGGAACTCTGCCACACGGGTGGGCTGAACATCCGCAGTATAGACTTTACAGTAGGCTTCAAAGGCGGTGCAGCACTTGAGCAGGGCGACCCAGTCATTAAAATCAAGGGGCGATGGTTCCTCCGGTGTGGCCGCCAGGTGGGGTTGAAAGTGGGTGTCGAGCAGTAGCGCCGTGGCACCGGCACGTTCTAGGAAGCGACCTACCTGGATGAAGTGCCACCCCTCACCGTGGCTCATTGTCGCATCGGTAATGCCCTGGAAGAGGTGTGCCCCCTCCTTAACGGACTGGAAAAACTCGATCGGCTCGTCCTGCCAGAGCTGTGCCGACGCATGGGTGCGCACCTGGAGGTAGAGCCTATTGAGCTGCTCCCACATCTCGGTACTGATCTGCTCACGCACTTGGCGCGCATTTTCACGGGCCTGCGTAATACTATTGACCAGAGCGTCGTGATTCTCCGTATCAAAAGATTGCGCTTGGACCAGCACCGTAGTATCAATATCGCTGCCTGAGGGTGGCGTAACGTGGAGCGCAGCGAGGAGACGCAGCCAGCGCTGGCGTACCGCCTCCTGCTCTTGGCCCAAGGTCTGGGTCAGACCAACACTCAAGAGGCGGGCAGTATGCTCTGCCCGCTCCAGGTAACGGCTCATCCAGTAGAGACTATCAGCAACACGTGAGAGCATGGAGTGGCTCTACCTTCCTACCTGAAGAGGACCCAGGTATCCTTACTCCCCCCACCCTGCGAGGAGTTGACCACGAGCGAGCCACGACGCAGGGCCACACGGGTCAGACCGCCTGGCACAATGGTGATCTGATCGCCACTGTTGAGGATGTAGGGGCGTAGATCGACATGGCGCGGCTCCACACGCTCATCGATGAAGCAGGGGGCCCGTGAGAGTTGTAACGTCGGCTGGGCGATGTAGTTGCGCGGGTGGGCGGCAATACGCGCCCCGAACTGGGCTCGCTCTTCAGCGCTACTGTGGGGGCCGATCAGCATGCCGTAGCCGCCCGACTCACCGACCGCCTTGACCACCAGTTCATCGAGATGTTCCAAGACATAGCGAAGCTGGTCAGGCTCATCGCAGAGGTAGGTCTCGACGTTGGGCAGGATGGGATCTTCACCCAGGTAGTAGCGGATGATCCGTGGTACGTAGGCGTAGACCGCTTTATCATCGGCTACACCGGTGCCAACAGCGTTGGCGAAGGCAACGTTCCCAGCACGGTAGGCGTTGAAGAGCCCGGCCACGCCCAGGATGGTGTCGTGACGGAAGGCCAGCGGATCGATAAAATCATCATCCACACGCCGATAGATCACATCAACCCGCCGTAGACCAGCCGTGGTGCGCATGTAGACGATATTATCGTGTACCAGGAGGTCACGCCCCTCGACGAGTTCGACGCCCATCTGGCGCGCTAGGAAGGTGTGCTCGAAATAGGCCGAGTTGAAGACACCAGGCGTTAACACCACAATGCTCGGATCGGGGCGTTGCGGTGGAGCCAGCGAGCGCAGCGTTGTCAGGAGGGCCTGGCCATAGTTGTCGATGGGTTGGACACCGATGTTGGCGAAGAGTTGCGGGAAGGCGCGTTGCATGACCCCACGGTTGGTGAGCATGTAGCTCACCCCGCTCGGCACACGCAGGTTATCCTCAAGTACCGCAAAAGCCCCTGATGGGAGGCGCACGAGGTCGGTTCCTACCACCGATGTGTAGATCCGACGCGGCACCGTAACCCAGCGCATCTCACGGCGATAGTGGTGACACGTATAGACGAGTTCACGCGGGATGACCTTATCGGCCAGAATGCGCCCTTCGTGGTAGATATCGTGGAGGAAGAGGTTGAGTGCTGTGATACGCTGCTTCAGCCCAGCCTCAATCGTAGCCCACTCTGTCGCCGTAATGATCCGCGGGAGCAGATCGTAGGGAAAGATGCGCTCCGTCCCCTCATGGTCGCCATACACCGTGAAGGTGATCCCCTGGTTCAGGAAGGTCAGGTTGGCGTAACGCTGGCGCTCTTGGAGATCGGAAGCCGCGAGCTCAAGCAGACGCTGATAGAGCGGGCGGTAGTGGGGACGAACCTGGCCATCCCAATCGAACATCTCGTCAAAAGCGCCACTGAACTGGTAGTGGGTGAAGAGCGGGTGGTCAGACTGCAGGCTGCTGCGTGCGCTAAGCATAGAACATCCAACAATGCTGCTGCCGAACGATGGACGGATGCCGGAGAGCGGGGAGTGGGCAGCACTGCCGCAGCTTCTGCATATTCGCGCTCAGAGACAGGGACTATTCTCCTGGTATGATAGCGCAACTACCCCTTCATGGCAATGGTATGACGGGAGGGCTATGCCCGCCACTACGATTGGCTATCTCACAGAGCAAACGCTTCGCTCATCACCCGCTGGCGGCGAACACCAAGGCGAACAAACTGCTTGGTGAGTGCGGTCATCATGGGGCCTGGACCACAGATGAGGACGCGCAACGCGGTGGTTGGTGGAGAAGCCGCGCTGTGCAGGAGTTGCTCGGCGTGCACGCGGCCACTCGTTGCGCTGACGTGCAGATGGAAACGGAGCGAGGGAATGCGTGCAGCAAGGCCCTGGATCTCATCCAGGTAGACCGCCTCGTCCGCTTCGCGCACAACCCACACAAAGGTGATCGGCTCTGGGCTGTCCACGCCCTGCTCGGCGAGGTGGCGGAGCAGACTCAGGAAGGGCGTTACGCCAATCCCGCCGGCGATCCAGATGGTTGGTTCACTCTGGGCGAGGGCTCGTAGCCCGAAGGTGCCATACGCACCGTAGACCGTCACCCGATCACCTGGAATGAGCCTGCCCAATTGGGCGGTATAGTCGCCGAGTTGCTTCGCTGAGATGCGAAAGCTGGTTGGGCTCAGGATGGACGAGATGGAGAATGGGTGGCGCTCCGCGGGAAGCCCTGCCGCCGAATGGGTGACAGAGAGAAAGACGAACTGTCCAGGGGCGAAATGGTGCGCTCGATCCACGTCTATCGTCAACTCAGTGACCTGGTGGAGCGTCCGCACCCCGGTGATCGCCCCCTGCTGCTGTGGCCCCAGGCGCTGGTAGAAAAATGAACTGTAGAGCCACGCCGCGCCACCGCCGAGGGTGAGCAACCAGAGGTACCAATCACCCTGGGCAACGATCGCGTGGCTGCCACCGAAGAGATAGGGAACCCCCATCCAACGGTGCGAGGCGAGCCAGCGCGGGTAGGGAAAGCGTATCCAGATCGTTACTACCAGGAGGAGCGTAACCAGCACGACCCCGGCGCCCCCCAATGTATAGGAGAGGTCGAGTCCGGGAATGGTGTAACGCGCCGCCAATCCCCAGTCGGGAAGTGCCTGGAGCACGAGGATGGCCAGGTGGAGTAGGATTAGGCTAACGGTCCAACGCCCAATCAGCCCATGCAGGCGGTAGAGTTGATCGAGGCCGCCACAGAGCCACTCAACCCAACGCCAACGGGTAGCTAGAAGAAAGTTGAGCCCGAAGAGGAGAAAGCCCCAGAAGCCGAGTGAGGTGCCGAGCTCGTAGATCGGGTCGTTTGTATCGCCAGGCATGGCGAGGGGCGCACCGGCAAGGCGGATCTGTACGCCCAGGAGGAGGTTGTAGCACGAGATGAGGGCAACATAGATACAGAGCGCATAGATGACCGCGACAGCGGGTGGACGCCGTGCAAAGAGCGTGGAGGCGGGCATGCGGCTTTTCATGTGATATATCGAGCTTGATAAGCTTACGATCAGATAGTCGCGGTACTCCGTGGGACTTTTCCAAAGCGTGCATAGATCACACGGTAGACGCTCAGGAAGAGAATGCTGCCCGCGCTCGACCAGTAGATCCAGCGGATCAGCATGGTGTTGCTGTCACTCCCACTCATGACGCCATGGATCAGGGCCAACAGAAAGATCGCAAAGCTCAGGAAGTGCACTGCTCGCCATACGCCGCGGCCGATATACTCCTTCACGTAGAAGCTCAGCCCAACTATGGCCAGGCCATAGATTGCCAGTTGGCCCAAGCCCACCCAGAGGGGTGCGTAGTCGCTATAGGCAAATGGAATGAGGAGTTGCCCGAGAGTGGCGTCAACGTAGCGGTCACCGAGGAGGATGAGCGCATGGAAGATAGCAAAGGCAAGCCCAAGCAGGCTCGTATGCTGGTGGAGATCGAAGGCCTGTGGGCCTCCCGGCCAGAGGCGAGCCATTCGACTGGTCATCAGGAGGCCAAAGAGCATCGACAACCAGAGCAGGAGGTAGGCAACGACAGCACTGCTCCGGGCAAGGTGCCAGTAGACATGGGGCTCAGTGCCGAGCAGCGAGTTACCCAGGCCGGGGAGCCAGGCAGGCAGGGCGATTGCCGCTACCCATGCACCCAGTGCCACACCGATCAGTAGGGCCAGGAGGGCTTGAGGCAGCATGGCCGAGGTAACATCCTCGGGCTCTGCACCGCCTCTGCTTGCGTTCGCTATCGTGGGTGGCGCTGACCCGGCCTGGTTTGCGGCACGGATGGCCTTTAGGCGCGCGGCTTTTTCTTCATGCATAGGGAGTCGCTCCATCTCAACGTGACGATCGGGTTCTAATGATTGGGGCGGACTGACGCAGCTGTGGGGCTGGTCGGCTTACCGATGCATTCGGCTGGGTGGCCATCGGCGTCGCTAGGATCGGCTGGCTCTGTACCGCATGTGGGCGCGACGCAACCAGTGGCACCAAGGTCGGGATGGGTTGGAGTATCTCGCTCTGGGCGGGCGCTGTACTGGCCACCAGCGGCTCAGGGGGTTCGGTGTTGGCTAATATCGCCCACCCGCTCAGGGTTGCGGCCAGGGCTGCTGCACTGATTACTGACTTCAGGTTCTGTGCCGGCGAAGGGCGCCGGTTAGATGGAGGGGCCATGCCTATATTCTCCTGGTACTATTTGAGGGTGTGAGCGATCCTGTATGGGAGGTGTGGAGGGCGAAGCTCTCCGCGAAAACCTCCAACCTAGCTGCGGGAGCGCTAGCGCGTCACGCCGGCGCAAACTGACTCACGGGAGGTGTGGAGGGCTGCGTGCTCCACGAAACCCCCTAACCTCGTACGGGAGGTGTGGAGGGCTGCGTGCTCCACGAAACCCCCTAACCTCGTACGGGAGGTGTGGAGGGCTGCGTGCTCCACGACACCCCCTAACTTCGTACGGGAGGTGTGGAGGGCAGCGTGCTCCACGAAACCC
>CAIWUD010000182.1 GCA_903915775.1 uncultured Chloroflexota bacterium
CCCACCTGTCGAACCCGATATCTATACCATCCTGGTTGAAGCCATCCACCTGGTACGTAAACGGGGCTATGTCTCAACCCTAGGCTCAATTAAGCTGGTCATGAAGGAGCTGATGGGCGGCGATTTTAAGGAGAGCCGTTATCGCGATCTGGGCGGACGCCCCTTCGCGAAATTTAAGGATTTTGTGCTCGATGCCGAAAAGCGGGGCAAAGTCCAGATCTTCACCAACGGCACGGTCAATGAGGTCTTCCTCCCCGGTGAAGACCCCTATGCGCTCTCCCAATTCGCCGCAGCCCTGAGCGAAGAGGTCGTGGCTGAGCCTGTGGTTGATCTGACAACTATCACGAGTGGTCGTAAAGAGCAGCCTCGTCCCGAGCGCGTTGCGAGCGAGGCGGCGCCACCCAGCAGTCGCCGCCGCCGCCGTCGCTCACGGCGTGGTCAGCCCGCAACCAGTGGTCCTGAGGAGCAGGAGTTACTTGCCGAGGAGGCTGAGGCTGAGGAGCCCGACTATACCCCGCCGGTCGATCTCGATCTCCTGCCGCAGTTCGTCGAGGATCTGCGCCCCTTCGACGAGCCACTGGACGATCAGCCGTTCATCAGTGAACTACCGGTTGATGACCTGATGATCGCTGATCTACCGGTCGATCTCGAGACCTATGTGGAGCCGTCTGAGTATGATCTGACCCAGCACGCCTGGAGTGATGCCTGGGACGCTGTTGCCGCTGCCAGTGCACCTCCGCAGGAGGAGGTCTGGGAGGCTGCAGTGGCAACAGCTCTGGCCAGTGAGGGGGTTGCGCCCGATCACGATGCCCCATCTGAGCCACCAGCTGTGGAAGCCGCAGAGACGGATGACGAGTCGGCGGATGATGATGGTGCGATCGATGCGATCGAGTTTAGCACCGAAGAGTGGGATATCTTCCGTGCGATGCTGCGCGAGGCTGCTAAGCCCCTCTCGTTCATCCAGATCAGTAACATGCTGCGTAGGATGCGCAAAGAGCATGGGGTGAACCGTACCAACGAGCAGTTCCGTACCATGACGAAGCAGGCGATTCACCGCGGCCTGATTGAGCGCGGTGGACGTGGGAAGCGCGTCTACTATACCCTGCGGTCTGATGAGGAGTCCCCGAGTTCATCGTCGTGAACCCCCTCTCGGTGGGAGGTGTGGAGGGCGCAGCCCTCCACAAAAACAACTAACCCAACCCTGGTAGCGCCAGACAGCCAAGCTGGCGCAGCCGCATGGCGGGAGGTGTGGAGGGCGTAGCCCTCCACAAACGATCCTAACCCAACCCTGGTAGCGCCAGACAGCCAAGCTGGCGCAGCCGAAACTGAAGCTTCCCTAAAGCATCAATCCCGAAACATCCCTATGATGGTGAAGATCTGTGGCCTGCGCACCGTTGAGCATGCCCTCGTTGCAGCAACTGCAGGCGCCGATCTGCTCGGCCTGGTCTTTGCACCAAGCCGTCGCCAGGTGACACTCACCGAGGCTGCCACTATCGCCGCCGCGGTGCACAAGCTGCCCGCACCACGTCCACGTCTGGTTGGGCTCTTTGTGCATGAGCAGCCAGAGCGTATTGAGACTATTGTGCAGCAGGTGGGTCTGGATCTCGTGCAACTCAGCGGTGATGAGCCCGTAAGTGATGCTGCAGCAGTGACGGTGCCTATGATCAAAGCGATCCGCATGGATGGTTCACAGCGTGAAGCTGACTGGCTGCAGCAGCCAGTGACCTTTCTCGTTGATGCGCACGTACCTGGTTCCTATGGCGGTACCGGTGTGCGTGCCGATTGGGCTCGTGCCGCCACGCTCGCACTCCAGCGACCACTGTTCCTTGCCGGTGGGCTGAATGTAGCGAATGTTGCTGCGGCAATTGCAGCGGTACACCCCTTGGGTGTCGATGTGAGCAGTGGCGTTGAGCGCGACGGTCGTAAGGATGCGCTCCTCATCGAGACGTTCATTGCTGCAGCACGCTGCAGACCAGTGTGATGTGAATCGGCGGTGGCTTACGATGCGTCACACCCAGAGACAATGGTTACAACGGCTCGGACGTGGGTTGGGTTGGCTTGTCTGGTTCGCTGCCCTGTCTGTGGCTCTACGCTGGATCTACCTGCGTCTGCGTCGCGTGATCCTGCGCCCGACACCCTTCGTAACCCCACCCCTTGGCCCTGAACAGATCGATCGCTGCCGTCGGCGGATCGTGTTGAGTGATCTCCACCTCGGCAGTGGGGATCGGCTCGATGATTTTAGTGATGATGAGATTCTCACTGCCTTCATTGATAGCTATGTTCAATCTCAGAAACCAACAGAACTAATTCTCGCTGGTGACACCATCGAGTTTCTCCAGGTACGCCTGCCTAATGTGGCCGATGATGACTATTCGCAGGCTGCCGCGCTCGCCCGCCTCGATCGTGTGGTGGCCGCCCATACAGCAGTCTTCGCTGCTCTTGGTCGCTTTGTTACCGATCCAGGTCAGCAAGTGACCCTGCTAATTGGGAACCATGACTTTGAACTCCACTACCCGGAGGTGAAGACCCGCTTTGCCGCTGCGCTCGGCTTGCCCCCTGAAGATCCACGGCTACGCTTCGCAGTAAGCTACCATGGTGGTGGTCTCTTTATTACCCACGGCAACCAGTTTGATCCCTGGAACCGCTTTACCTACTTCGATGGCATCAGTGAACCGTTCGAAGTGGTACGTGGTACCCAACTCGTTAAAGAGGTGATTAATGAACTTGAGGAGGATCTCCTTCCCTTCGCACCACTGATCGATAATGTAAAACCCTCCTCTAGCCTCTTCTGGTACCTCATGGCCTTGCCACGCCTGCGAGTAACCGCATCACGGCGCTTTCTGATTCGTGGCGTGACGGGTTTTCTTCAGGTAGTGGCCTGGCCTACTCCGCACCAGATGCCGATCACGGGCCGAGGTCCTGGTGGGCTCCTCAGTGCCCCCCCACTCACTGCACTCTGGCAGTTCGTAGCTCGCTTCCGCCGTGGACGGGTCGCCCGCCACCGCGAAGTGGCCCGCCAGGTAGCAACCGTAGCGGGTGTGGTTGAGCCGCCTGCGGAAGTGTTTGACCAGGTGCAACTCGAGGCGGCACGGCAGACCGAGCGCGAACGGCGCGCGTTTCGTGATCGTTTTGCCCGCGAAATGCAGCGTATGGCACAACGCCCCGAACATCGCGAAGATAGCCTCTTTATCTGCGGTCACACCCACCTTGCCGGTGTGCTCGATCTAGGCCCTGCACAGACCTATATCAATACGGGTACCTGGACGGAGATTATCTACGATGTCGCAACGATGCGCCGTCAAGAACAACGCTTCCCCTTTCTCGAAATCACCTACCCCGATGGGCCCCGTCCTCAAGGCCAACTCCTCGTCTGGCACCCCTCCGGCGAACCGCCCCGACCATGGCGTGAAGGGTATGCCGATGCTGAACGCTGAGCGGTGGCTCAGTGCAACTCCCATCGCTTTCGAGTATAATCAATCAGTGGGGCACGCTTCAGATCGCCTGAACCATCTGGTGGGATGCCTGGAGGGCAAAGCCCTCCGCAAAAGCCCCCAACCTAGCCGTGGTAGCGCCAACCAGTCACGCCGGCGCCGCCGAAATTGGACCATCCCTAAACTACCAGCAATTGGAGGAGAATCGATGAAACCATTCTTACGCCTATTTGGGCTTGCCATCCTGATTGGTCTGGGTGTCGTCATTCTACGTGCCTTGCGGCAGCAACGTGATAGTGGCAGTTTTGAAGTAGGTGCAACAACCATGAGTAGCAGTGGTGAAACACGCCGTGGTATCAGTCCGGAACTTCTCAACATTCTCGCCGACCCCGGTGACAAAGGCCCCGTCGAGTTGATGACCGATGGGAGTGGCAAGGAGTGGCTGGTTAACCGTCGCAATGGCTTTCGCTACCCAATCGAGGATGGTATCCCCATCATGCTCCTCGAAGAGGGTGAGAAGCATAAGGACGAGAGCCTCGTCCAGTCCTAGGTCTGCACGCTGGTCGACTCGGGAGCATACCCCCTCCGCTACTACGTTCTGACATCAGAGATACTATTCTATGCCAGCCACTGAGACTACCACAACGGGTCGCTTTGGACCCTACGGCGGACGTTATGTACCCGAGACGCTCATGCCCGCGGTCTCCGCCCTTGAGGCAGCCTACCAGGAGGCGATCGCCGATCCGACCTTCTGGAATGAACTCGATTACCTCCACCGCACCTATACCGGACGGCCAACACCGCTCAGTTTTGCTGCCCGCCTGACTGCACAGGCTGGTGGGGCGAAGATCTATCTCAAACGGGAGGATCTGGCCCATACTGGGGCCCATAAGATCAACAATGCCCTTGGTCAAGGCCTGCTCGCAGTACGTATGGGCAAGCGTCGCATTATTGCCGAGACGGGCGCCGGTCAGCATGGCGTGGCCACCGCAACCGTGTGTGCCCTCCTCGGCCTCGAGTGTGTAATCTACATGGGTACGGACGATATCGCTCGCCAGAGCCCCAACGTCTTCCGCATGCGCCTCCTTGGTGCTGAGGTTCGTGGGGTTGATAGCGGCTCGCGTACCCTCAAAGATGCGATTAACGAGGCGATGCGCGACTGGGTGACCAATCCTGAGAGCTACTACCTACTCGGCTCTGCTTTGGGGCCGCACCCCTACCCGACGATGGTGCGCGATTTCCAGAGTGTGATTGGGCGGGAGGCGCGTGCCCAGATTCTGGAGGCTGAGGGACGACTGCCCGATGTCGTTCTAGCCTGCGTCGGCGGCGGCTCGAACGCTATTGGCATCTTTCACGCCTTTCTACCAGACGAAACGGTCGCGCTGCGTGGTGTTGAGGCCGGTGGACGTGGCCAACTCCTCGGTGATCACGCCTCCCGCTTCCTCGCCGCTAGCCCCGGTGTCCTTCAGGGTACCTACTCCTACGTCTTACAGGACGACGCAGGTCAGATCGCGCTGACCCACTCAGTCAGCGCCGGGCTAGACTACGCCAGTGTTGGCCCAGAGCACGCCTGGTTGCACGATACTGGGCGCGCTACCTACACCTCTGCTGATGATGAAGAGGCCCTGGATGCGTTCACGACCTGCGCACGCATGGAAGGGATCATCCCTGCCCTTGAGAGTGCCCACGCCGTCGCCGAGGCGCTGAAGTTGGCTCCGCAGTTGGGGCGCGACCAGATCATTCTGGTGAATATGTCGGGCCGTGGCGATAAAGATATCTTTACGGTCGCTAATCTCCTGGGGGTCTCCATCTGATCTGGGGTTCGCAGGTAGCGTAACCATCTCACAGGAGGTGTGGAGGACTTTGCCCTCCACCGAAGTTCCCCACCTACCCTGGTAACGCCGAACAGCTAATACTAAGCCATCCCCATGAAGACATGCCTGATCCTCAACCCAATGGCGGGCCGGGGTGCTGCTGGGCGTCGTCGTGATGAACTGGAAGCGGCACTGCGCGCTTCTGATCTCGACTATACCCTCTATACTACCCATGCCCCCGGTGGCGCTACCGAACTGACCTACCAGGCCCTCTCCCAGGGCTTCGAGCGGGTGGTCGCTGTTGGCGGTGATGGGACGATCAACGAGGTGGTGAATGGCCTGATCGGTAGCCGTCAACTAGAGTTGGGTGATGCATGTCTCGGAGTTATTCCCCTTGGTACGGGTAGTGACTTCGCCAGGGCGATCAATGGCCTGAGCGTCGATGATCTTCAGGGGGCTGTGCGGCGTCTGATCTCCGGTTCTATTCGTTCGGTCGATGCAGGCCGGGTTCGGGTTGAGGCCGCACACCAGGAGTTGACCCGCTGCTTCATCAACGGCCTAGGGGCTGGTATCGATGCCATGGTGGCCGCTGAGGCTGCCCAGATTACCTGGCTGACAGGAATAGCTGCCTATATTGTTGCCTCCCTGCGCGCCCTAGCCACCTATCGCCCGGGGGTCATGACGGTGCGCTACGACGGTAAAGAGTTGCATCGGCGCCTCTACTTCGCCACCCTGGGTAATGGGCATTCCCAAGGCGGTGGCTTCCGCATGACGCCGTCGGGTCGTATCGATGATGGCCTCCTCGACCTCTGTGCCGTGCAGAGTCTGCGCCCTGACCAGGTGATTCGCTACTACCCGCGCCTGATCGAGGGTACGCACGTCACCCTGCCCGTCGTAACCATGGCCCAGGTGCGTGAGGTAGAGATTAGTTCAGCCAAACCCTTCCCTGTCGCCGTCGATGGGGAAGTTATCGCAACTGATGCCCACCGCGTGCACGCTGAGGTCATGCCGGGAGCGGTGCGCCTGTTCGCGTAGACGCACCACCCTCACAAAGTTTTAGCGTGGTTCGACCAGCATTGGCATACCACCCTTTGGTCGCAGAGTAATCAGCGGCTCGCCAGGGGGGAGCTCCGGACTAGCGAGCCGGAGGCGGTAGCGCCGTGCGACAGTAGCCAGGATGAGTATCGCCTCCATCAGCGCGAAGGTATTCCCGATACACATACGCGGCCCGGCGCTGAAGGGGAAATAGGCCTGCTTGTGGCGTCGGGCTACCTGTTCGGGGGTGAAACGCTCAGGATCGAACCGTTCTGGATCGGGCCAGAACTCGGGGTGGCGATGGGTGATGTAGGGGCAAATATCGACCGCTGTGCCCTTGGGGATGCGGTAGCCACCGATCTCATCATCGTTCACCACCTTCCGGCTCAGGAGATAGACCGGCGGGTAGAGGCGCATCGTCTCATCGATCACCATGCGCGTGTAGCTCAGACGGGGAACGTCGTCGGCCGTAGGGAGCCGCCCGCCCAACACCGCATCGACCTCGGCGTAGAGCCGCTCCGCAACCTCGGGGTGGAGGGAGAGTAGGCCCCAGACCCAACTCAGCGCAGTGGCTGTGGTCTCGTGGCCGGCAAGGAGCATCGTGATCACCTCGTCACGCAACGCCTGGTCATCCATCTGGGCCCCCGTCTCCGCGTCACGGGCTAGCATGAGCATCGAGAGCAGATCACCGCTATCCTCGTTGTGCTGCCGCCGCGCACTGATGATAGCGTAGACGACCGAATCGAGCTCGCGCAGGGCGTTCCACCACTCACGATTGATCCGTGTGGGGAGGAGTGGTGGCAACAGGTTCGCCGTGCGGAAGCGCGTGATGAGCTGCTCATTAAGTAGATTGAAGCTCCGACTGACCGTCGTTGCCTGCTCGGTCACGTTGCTGCCAAAGAGGGCATCACCCACAATCCCTAAGGCGAGCCGCATCATCTCATCGTTGATCATGCGCGGACGGTCATACTCCTTCGCGCCATCCCAGTGATCGAGCATTGCCTCAGTACGGGCAACCATCATGGCGGAGAGTGCCGTGATGCGCTGCCGGTGGAAGGCTGGCTGGACGAGGCGACGCTGACGTAGCCACGTCTCACCCTGACTGGTGAGCAGACCGTCACCAATAATCCAGCGTACCATCCCGTAACTAATATGATCTTTCGTGTAGTTTTTGACCCGCTCCTGCAGGATCTGATGGACGCCATCGGGGTGGCTAATGAGGTGCGAGCGGATCGGACCGAGCCAGTAGCTGGCCACGTCCCCATACTGGCGAAAGGTGTCGCGGACAAAGCCGAGCGTGTCGTGACGAACAGCGGGCAGCACACCAAGTGGTAACCAGGCTTTTGGCCCGGGGGCTGACTTCGGTGCGGAAACGTTTTGCGTAGCCATTATGAACCTCCTCATCATACTACCCCATGCTCGCCAAGAGTTCATGCAGATCGCGTAGAAAAATCCGAGCGTTCTGCGCACGCATAGCGGGAATGGCGTGATCAACATCGCGGTAGATCCGCATGGTAGCGTTGGGTTGCTGCTCACCGAGCAGGTAGGCGTTCCGTACGGGAACGATCGCATCACGATCACCATGGGCGATGAGCATGGGAATATCAATTTGCGCAACAACCTCAAGCGGCTTGGGCACGTGCACTTCTCCAAGGCGAAAGCCGAGGAGCGGGGCAAGTGGACGCAGCCAACTCACCGGTGCCACGTGCTGAACCAGTTGCGGTCGTGGGCCTCCAGTGAATGCATAGTCGGCAGGGGCACTGACCGCGGCGAGCGCATCGGGCATGGGAAAGCCAACCTCACGTGCGGCGGCGCCTAGAGTCGCCAGGGTGATCAACCCACCCATGCTCTCGGCGACCACCGCGACGCGTCGGTAGCCCCGGGTACGCGCCATAGCGAGCACCGCCGTGAGATCGAGCGCTTCGGCGCCACCCATGCTGGCGAGTCCGCCACTGGCCCCATACCCGCGCCAGTCGAAGGTGAGCACATCATGGCTCCCAGCGAGCTGCTCGGCCAGCCAGACGATCGCACTGGTGCGCTGGTTGGCCCCGAAGCCGTGGCAGATCACCACCAGACGATCTCGTCTCCGCGGGAAGAGGGTCGCGGCAATCGTGACCTCATCGGCGGTAGAGAGCAGGATCGGCTCGGTATGCATACTGTACGGCGCACGTTGCAGGTGCGCAATCGGGATAAAATGGGCCGCCACACGGCGCACGGCGTAGGGGTACTTCTGATGGTGGGACATAGCTGCTGCTATCGTTCTCGCTCTGGTGCATAATGGTAGTGTGTGAGGTGGGGGCGTAACCACCATCCCCACCAGGTACAGTATAGCGTGTGGTGTGAACCACGCAACATGGAGTCCGCATGCACGACAGTTATAGCGTACGTCCCCGCCTCCTGGCGGTCATGGCCCATCCCGATGATGAGAGCTTCGGCCTGGGTGGTACTCTGGCCCACTACGCCGCTATGGGGGTCACCGTCGATCTGATCTGTACGACCGGCGGTGAGGAGGGGAGTGCCGATGCCCACTACCTGGAAGGCTACGGCTCGCTGGCCGAGCGGCGGGTAGAGGAGCTTGCCTGTGCCGTGAACGCCCTTGGCCTGAGCAGCCTGACCATGCTCGGCTACCGCGACTCGGGGATGGCGGGAACTCCCGCCAACCAGCATCCGCAAGCGCTTGCCGCTCAGCCACTGGAGACCGTGACGGCAAGACTGGTGACACTGATCAGAACGCTCCAACCCCACGTGGTGATCACCTTCGATCCCATCGGTGGGTACCGCCATCCCGATCATATCGCCACGCACCAGGCGACTGTTGCCGCTTTCCACGCCGCAGCCGATCACGCCTATCCCTGCTCAGAGCAGGCGCCTTGGCAGGCACAGAAGCTCTACTTCCAGACCTTCCCACGACAACTACTACGCGCCATCGTTTGGCTCATGCCCCTCGTTGGTCGTGATCCACGCCGCTTCGGGCGCAATCGCGATGTCGATCTCGCGGCACTGGCCGAGGTTGACTTTCCCATCCATGCGCGGATCGATACGATCGCCGTTACCGAACAGCGTCTTGCTGCCGCGCGCTGCCATGCTAGTCAGGGTGGTGAGGCTTTTGCCAATGGGCTACCGGCCCGTATCGGACGCCTCTTCGGTGGTATCGAGAGCTTCATGCGCGCCTACCCAGAGCCAGAACCAGGCCTGCGTGAGCGTGATCTCTTCGTGGGGGTTCGCTGGTGAACAGCTCGGCCTGACCAAGGCGCATAAGGTGGAGGGCTGCACCCTTCGCCAATACCCTACACGAGGAAGTGGATACCTCCTCAGAGGGTGAGCAGCGCCATCACCGTGGTGAGGGTGAGCAGAAGTACAAGCACTCCAATGAGCAGCATCGAGTGCAATCGCCGACCCTGCTTTGGCCGATCAGTATCCATATATGGACTCAGATCAACATTGAGGAGCTTACTGTAAGCTCGTAGCGCCTCTCGTAGTTCGCTGCGCGGTACATAGCCAAACTCCTCCTGCTCGATTGCCTGGAGAAACTCCCAACGTATCCCGCATGCGACGCTCGCAGCGTGCAGACTGAGCCCCAGTTGCTGGCGTGCTCTGGCCATCTGCACGCCGAGGCGTGGTGAACGTACGGGCGGTTGGGGAGAAGGAGGCGGGACGGGAGGAGGAGAAACTGCCACCTCAGGGCTAGACAGTTTGAGTGAGGGAGGCGTGTTGAGTGGAGGCACACTGCTGGCTGGAGGGGATACGA
The DNA here is from genome assembly GCA_903915775.1 of uncultured Chloroflexota bacterium. Taxonomy (GTDB): domain Bacteria; phylum Chloroflexota; class Chloroflexia; order Chloroflexales; family Chloroflexaceae; genus Viridilinea. Next base: position 10,029 of record CAIWUD010000182.1, read on the forward strand.
CGGTACGTGCCCGCCCGACACTGCTCTTACTCCTCCGCAGTACTGCCTCAATACGTGCTACCAGCTGCCCCTGGTTGAAGGGCTTGCTCAGATAGTCGTCGGCACCGCCGCTGAGACCACGGACAATATCCTCGTCACCATCTTTCGCTGTAAGCATGATGATCGGTATACGCGAACTTGATCGAATCTGACGACAAAGATCCCAACCACTTATTTCTGGCATCATCACATCAAGCAAAATAAGATCAGGTTGGCGTCGTGCAAGTTCGATCATCGCCTCCTGGGAGCGCTGGTAGGTGACTATCTCATAGCCTGCACCACCGAGTTGATACTCGAGAAGTTGACAAATGAGCGGTTCGTCATCGATAGCTATGATGTAGGTGCCCATACGATCTCCACGTCGTAGCGTCCAAACAGACCTCAGCGGTCTAGAAGTGCCTCGGTGGCCCAGTGGCGATGTGCAACCGGCTGTGCGGGGTCGAGGACGATGCTGGCCAGTTGTTCATACGCGGTACTGGCGTGAGGACCTGGCTGATGGGCGATCACTCCTAGGCTCAAACAGCAACGCCGGCGTAAAACCGGTACATCAGCCTGCTCGCCCGGTTTGAGCATGGCAACAAGGCTGACGACAGCATCGGGGTGGGTAGAGTGAATGAGCGCAGCAGCGGCAGCCATGCGCACCTGGGGATGCTCATTGGCCGTCGTAACAATCGTGGTGAGGAGGGGCGAGTCAGGGGCGTATGTGACCACATGGGCAAGTGCCTGGAGCCGGAGGGCAAGGGGGGCGCTGCGGTCACTGAGTGGACTACTCAGGCGCTGGTCATGGGGGAGCAGGCGGGTCAGAATCGCATGCGCCTGAATGCGCAGTGGTGGCGCACTGGCCCGTAGATACTCGTTCAACAACGGTAGGTGCTCCTGGCTATCCACCTGCAGCAGCGCCTCGACTGCCGCAAGCCGAACCCCGGCCGGCGCAAGCGCATTCTGGCTAATACGTACCAGCAGTGGCGCAATATCCGCACTCTTCACCTCGGCGATAGCATCAATGACGGTGATGGCCTTCACCCCACTATTGCTCTGGATCAGATGGAGCAACTGGGTAATCGCCTCATGATCACCGGTACGGGCCAGGGTACGCTGGAGCGCCAGAGCGACTTCTGGTACCAACCGCTCGACACGTAAGGCCTGGCGGATCGTAACGCGTGCGTCGGTACTGAGCTCTGCAGGAAGTGCCGTAGCCGCGATCACCCGTAGCGCAGATGGGGCCAAGCTATCGGCAGCGATCGCCACGAGCATTCTTATCGCTTCAGGATCGCTACTACGGGTAATTGCACTTACCGCGGCACTGCGCAGACGCGGATCACCCTTGGTAGCACATGCAACACGGTAGAGTACGGGGAGCGCCTCACTGCGGCCAAAATTCCCCAGGGCAGTCGTGATCATGGCCTGTACAAACGGCTCATCACTATCCTGCTCCAGACGCTGACGCAGCGTGTCAAATGTCCGCGGGTGACTTCCCAGACACTCGATCGCCAGCCAACTCAGGTTGGGATGCGCACCGGAGAGTGCGAAGATTGCCTGCAACTCCCCTGCAGGATCACTCACCTGCCCCAATGCCTTCAGCAGCGCACGGATGACCTCGGTACGCTGCTCGTTGTAGAGGCTCTGACGCAGGCGATCAATTACTGGCTTGCGCAATTCTGCACTGCTGCCGAGCTCGGCCAAGGCCGCCGCTGCAGCAGCCGCCAGACGGATGGCCTGCCGTTCGACAAGCTCCTCAATACGCGAGGGCGGATCGGCTAGCGTATCACCCTCAGCCAGAATATCGATGAGACTGAGGTGGAGCGACTCGGCCAGGGAAAGATCGACCCAAGCATCTGCTGAGGTCTGCTCAAGCGCAGGAGCTACCCGGAGCCAGTTCTGGTGGAGCAACTCGGCCAACCGTGGTGCAAGGAGTGCAGTAAGTGGGGCCATAACCTCTGTGGATCCAGTCTGGCCCAGTGCATACACAATCTGCTCACCAAGGATAGCATCAGTTGCCGAGTGGCGTAGCCCCGCAATGAGAGCTGTCGTGACTGCAGCGCGTAGGGTGGGGCTGCGTCCGAGGTCGGCGAGCGCCATGGTCGCGGCTCGGCGCAGGAGGGGTGAGCCTGGGCTGGTCAGAATGGCAGAGAGCTCGGGTAGAGCTGCACCAATACCCAGATGCCCGATCTGGCGTGCAACCACGGCACGCAAGCCCACAATAAGCGTTGTGGTCGCCAAAAGCCGACGCAGGAGCGTGGCCTCATCATCGGCACGCTGGACAAGACAAGTCACCGCATGCATCCGCACACGCAAGGGAAGATCGGCCGTAATAATGGCCCTGATCAACGTGGCAGCAGCACTCTGATGCGTGATCGCGGTGATGGCATTGAGGGTGGCAATGCGCGTCTCGATGCTCGACTCCGGTCGAGCTAGCACTCTTCCAAAGGAGGCAAGGGCCTCTGTCGGCTCACCCCGAGCGAGTGCAAGCAGCGTCGCCTGCCGTAGCTCCGGTGCAGAGTCACTGGCGATGCGCTCGATCAGTGGTTGACTATCCACAGCATGGACGGCCAGGATACGGAGAGCCATCGGAAGTTGTGGATCAGCCATGATCAGTGCCGCAGCCTGCGCCGAACGTTTGCCCGCAGTTGGCGCTGCAAGGAGCGTGGTAACCGCGTCGTAGAGGGGTGGTACGGCTAGGGTAGCTCGTGTTGAGGGGGAGCCCATTGCAGCAAGGTAAGCCCGTACCATCAGGGTTGAAGGGTAACGATGAGCAGGAGGGGTTCCAAGTTGATCGATGGTGTAAGGCTTTACAATGAGCTGATCGGCCGCTGCCCAACGGAGCCCATCAGGAGCTTCAGGGTGATCAATCAGGGTCAGCCAAAATTGGTGGGGATGATCGAGGTGCGGTGTGAGCAGAGCGAGCACCGTCAGTGTTCGTGGCTCATCAATATGGCTGGCTGCAATGAAGATTCGCGGCAGTGCCGGAACTAGTTGGGTGAGCCAGGCTGCATCCACAGGGCGTGCCGCCGTCAGGAGTTGCTCGATGAGGCGTAGCCCGTAGATCGGCGCACGGTCGGGGGCCTCCCGAAGCGCGTTAATGATCGTCGAGAGGTGGGTGCGATCGGGGCTCAGTTGGCGCCCCCAGAGGAGACCAAGGAGCGGGCTTGGATCCTTGAGCATCCCGGTAGCCAGGGGTACCACGGCGCTGCATACATCCACCGGGAGATCTAGCACGACTTTGGGATCGGTCCCACTGGCAAGCTCACGGGCCAGACGGTAGTGGCGGAGCAGTGTCCGTCCGACCACTGGGTTGCTCCACGTTCGCTGCTGGGCTAGGTCAGATTCGCTACTCAGCAGGCTGGTCGGTACCGCTTGTAGCTCCTCTACTAAGGGCTGTACAATGGCGAAAGCCCGGGCGTAGAGCTGTGCACGCGAGTCGGGGAGTCCGCTCAGTGGATAGGTGAGACTGAGGAGGATCAGGTCAGCTAGGCTTGGAGTAGGGCCAAGGCCCGGTAGTTCAGCCAGAACCGTGATGATTGGTGCAACACTATCATGCGGGAGTAGATGTTGGAGAATGGCTTCGGCCTGTTCGCTCGTTGGCTCGGTAATGCGCAGTGTATCGAAGGCTGGCCAGGCACTGTGAAGCGGCAGAGCCACGATCGCACGCAACGCCGACCAACGTGGCGCCGTGGTGGTCAGAAACTGCTGCCAAATGGCGCGTCTTGAAGTTGTCAGTAGTTCCCAATCATCAATGAGTAGGGCACCAGGCATGCCCCCATCAGCGAACGTGTTGGGCATACCAATCGCATGAAACGCTTCCATCACGATCGCTTGTGGCGAGAGGTCACTATTGTCCACCTCAGGGAGGGGCAAATAGAGTATCGGCGCATCCTCGCTTGACGCAACCCAGCGCGAGACCGTCTGCATGAGTGCCAGGCTCCGTCCACTGACCAGGGGGCCGTAGAGGCCCACGGGTTGACGGAGGGCTAGCACCGCGGCGGGATCAGGGAGCGGTGCAAGGCCAAGAGGGAGGCTCAGCAGGCGGCTGAGGAGCCGTGTGGCTGGTTCACCGGTAATCTGCTCCCGTAGGTTGGCACGATAGCGGCGCAGCGCACGCCCTCGGGGTAAGAATGGTAGCGTAGCAAGACTGGGCATAGAGTTAGCTCCGACTGCGTAAGAGAGATGCAGTCATCCACATGGATGCTAACGGAGATAGGCGTGTGCGTGGAGTGTTCCATCATTACAAAGATCTGACAAACGGCTGACAGTTCGGCGTACTATCCTGGTACCACCTTCCTATGCTATCATAGGCGGGGCATGGTTCAAATTGAGAGATCCAGAGGGCACAGCTCTCCACAAAAAACCAACCCAACCCTGGTGCACCATCGGTGCAGCCGAGATTGAACTGTACCCACCATCCGTAACTAACACGAGGGACACCAAGATGTATCGAGCAGACGCCAATCGTTACGAGCAGATGCGCTACCCGCGTTGCGGACGCAGCGGTCTCAGGCTCCCCGCAATTTCTCTTGGTTTGTGGCACAACTTTGGCGGGGTCGATCGGCTCGAAGATGCACGGGCCATGCTGCACCATGCTTTCGATCTCGGCATTACCCATATTGACCTGGCCAACAACTATGGTCCACCACCAGGATCGGCTGAAGAGACCTTTGGGCAGATCTTGCGCGACGATCTCCGACCCTACCGCGACGAACTGATCATCTCAACAAAGGCCGGCTACTACATGTGGCCAGGGCCTTATGGCGAGTGGGGTTCGCGGAAGTACCTGGTTGCCAGCCTAGACCAGAGTTTGCGTCGCATGGGCTTGGAGTACGTGGATATCTTTTACCACCATCGCCCCGATCCAGCAACACCCCTCGAAGAGACGATGGCCGCCCTGGATCAGATTGTGCGCTCGGGGAAGGCGTTGTACGCAGGCATCTCCAACTATGGTCCTGAGGATACCCGGGCTGCAGCGCACTTGCTGCGGCAACTCGGAACCCCTTGCCTCATCCATCAGCCAAAGTACCACATGTTCGACCGCTGGATTGAAGATGGGCTGGCCTCAGTACTGCGTGAAGAGGGGATAGGCTGTATCGTCTTCTCGCCCCTGGCCCAGGGACTGCTGACCGATCGCTACCTGGGTGGTATCGTGGAGGGATCGCGAGCAGCTAAACCCCACGGCTTTCTGCGTCCCGAGCATATTACCGACGAGAAGATCGCCAAGGTACGGAAGCTCAACCTGCTGGCCCAGGAGCGCGGTCAGACGCTGGCACAGCTCGCCCTGGCCTGGGTCCTCCGTGAGCCAGCCGTTACCTCAGCCCTGATCGGTGCGAGCCACCCGCGGCAGATCGAAGATGCCGTTGGTGCCCTCGCAGCTGGGCCGCTTCGTGAAGACGAACTTGCCGCAATTGAGGCTATCCTTGCCGGAGACGACCAACCGTAGGAGTAGTATGCACACGCGTGAAGAGACGTCGCAGCCAATCGAGCCACCACCCGACCATGGTAATAGCATCGGGGTACTGCGTCGGCGCGAGATCGAAGCAAGGATCGTTGCCCCCCTCCTGGAAGCTCTGGGCCAGAACTTTGGCCACGATGCGGTGCGGCAGGTTGCTCGCGATACCATCGTACGCATCGCCCGCGAGCAAGGTGCGCAGTTAGCCACCCAGGTCGGCGGCGATGACCTTGCCCACTTTGAACAGACGATGGCTGCCTGGACACAGGATGATGCGCTGCGCATCGAGGTCGTGGAACGTGACGGTGAGCATTTTGGCTTCAATGTCACCCGCTGCCGCTATGCCGAGCTCTACCGCGCGCTTGGCATTCCCGAGTTGGGTGCCCTACTCTCCTGTAACCGCGACTACGCCCTCATCGAGGGTTTCAACCCTGCCGTTGAGTTGACACGTACCCAGACCATCATGCGGGGCGCCTCGCACTGCGATTTCCGCTACCGCTTGCGCCGCCAAGATAGTCCCCCCAGCCAAGATTAGTACCAACCTGGGAGGTGGGGAGGGCTGTGCCCTCCACAAACAACTCCAACCGAAGTTGAACCATGCCTTAGGTATGCTTTAACCCAGCTTGACCGTTCGACGGGAGGTGTGGAGGGCTTCGCCCTCCACAAAAAGCTCCAACTCAGCCCCGGTAGCACCAGCTAGATACGCTGGCGCAGCCAACGTTGAACCATGACTAAAACACAAACGCTGCACCGGGGTGCAGCGTTTGTCGCCTGGATGGGAGGGTGGCGGGGAGGGAGGGATTCGAACCCTCGACAGGGTTACCCCTGTAGCGGTTTAGCAAACCGCCGCACTAGGCCTCTATGCGACCTCCCCGTACAGTGGGTGCTGTTGCGCCCTGGCGGAGGGGGTGGGATTCGAACCCACGGACCTTGTTGAAGGGCCTGACGTTTTCAAGACGTCCCCGTTCGGCCACTCCGGCACCCCTCCAAATTTCGATACGTGTGGCAGGCGGGACAGGAATCGAACCTGCAACCTGCGGATTTGGAGGCCGCTGCTCTGCCAATTGAGCTACCCGCCTACGTACCGGGAGATAATACCACATCTCATCCCCCTTTGCAACCAGAATCATCCCGCACTGCGGCGAAAGATAACCCGTAGCGCATCAGCCTCAAAGTAAGCATCCTGAGCACGGAGACGGGCCAGGCTCTGAGGAAGGACGATACGGTGCCGATGCCAACCAACCGAGATCAGCAGTTCATCAGCGCTCTGGGCGAGATGCACCTGATCTTCCGAGGCAAAGGGGAGTGGGACAATCAGATCGTAGCCGCCATCCGTCTTCTCTACCCGCTGCACAGGGCCACGGTAGAGAAAGGCCGATGGATCACGATCGCTGAAGAGATGGTCGGCTAATCGTGAGAGATGCTCGCGACCTACCACTTCACGTTCGAAGTGGGGAGCACGGAGGATTGGGAGTGGCTCAAACATCTCGTTGACCTGCGGTGCATAGCCCTGTTGCATCTCACGCCAGGAGGCGAAGTGGCGATCCACATCAGGAGGAAGAATGCGGTTCACAACTACCGCATCAACCGCATAGCCAAAGAGACTCAGGTAGGTGAGACTCCGCTGGGCCTCGCGGATCACCATCTTCTCCAGGTTCATCACGATACGTGCCGTGGTAACCTGCTGATCGGTGAGAATATGCCGCACGTCGACCAAGGCATCAATAGCCTGTTGGGCTGAGGCAAGGACATCATCCTCAGCAATGGGCATGTCCGTTACCCGCTTTGCCACCGGGCGTACCACCTTGAGCAGCGCCCGTGCAATCGGGAAGAGGCGGGCGATCCACCAGCGCATAATGTCGGGTAAGGAGAGGAGGCGCAGGGTCTCACCCGTCGGTGCAGCATCGACCACCAGCACATCATACTTCTGCTCATCGTAGTGGCGCTTGATCTGGAGCAGGCTAAAGAGCTCCTCGGTGCCTGGGATGACCGAAAGTTCGCCCTGGGCGATCGTCTCGACACCCTGCCATGCGAGGAGATCGGCGAGATACTTGGAAACCTGTCCCCAACTCGACTCCAGCTCATGGAGTGCATTGATCTCCTGAGCCCAGAGGTTGGGCTCGACGAGCAGTGGCTCGGCACGTAGCTCTACCCCTAACGAGTCGCCTAGTGAATGGGCAGCATCGGTGCTGAGAATAATCGTGCGGTAACCGAGTTGAGCGCAACGAAGTGCAGTGGCGGCGGCAACACTTGTTTTGCCGACCCCACCTTTGCCAGTGTAGAAGAGGATGCGCATGGGGTAACCTATCTTCCATCCTTGCCCAAACCTTATAGTACACGCCACCGCTTGACTCTGCAACCACGAGTTAGGCATGCTTCAGTTTCGGCTGCGCCGGCTTGACACGCTGGCGGCACCAGGGCTGGGTTGGTTGTTTTTGTGGAGGGCTTCGCCCTCCACACCTCCCGTACACTGCCCACGCCAAGGTTGGGTGAGGTTTGTTTGTGGAGGGCACAGCACCCCATACCGCCCGTACGCTGCCCACGCCAAGGTTGGGTTGGTTTGTTTATGGAGGGCGCAGCACCCCATACCGCCCGTACGCTCGTCATGCCGATCTGAACTATTAGCTAGCTACTGGTGACCCTGCAACGCGGCACGGTGGTATAATGGCCGCAAACGCTGGTGTATCACCCTTGTCTCTGGTGAGTGTATGACCAGTATCGAACCATCCACAGACCCATCTGATCTGCTCGACGTAGTCACGATCCCCGATGGCCCCGTCTTTTACCGTCAACGTAACGCCCCATCGGCGCAGCAACCGCCACTGCTGCTGCTCCACGGGTGGGGTGGTTCTTCGCGCTACTGGCGTCCCACGCTGGCCGAGTTCGGCGTAGATCGGTGGGTAATCGCGCCCGATCTACCCGGTTTTGGGGCCTCGCCCCCCCTGCACAGCCCTGCTACTGCCGATCGGCTTGCAGAGTCGGTGGTCGCCTTTGCCGATGCGCTGGGGCTTGAGCAGTTCGATCTCAATGGGCACTCGTTTTGTGCTATGGTCGCTGTCTACGTCGCGGCACGCTACCCAGAGCGTGTACGTCGCCTGGTGCTGACCTGTGTCAGCACGTTTCGCAGTGAGCGCGAGCGCCTCATGGTTGCCCAACTCCACCATGTGTTAGCCCTCTGGATGTCGCTGCGTCGCCCCTGGATGGCCCGTTCACGTCCATTTTACCGTATGGTTGGCACACGCTTCTTCCACCGTCTGCCAACCGATGATGCGATTCTCCGTGATGCGTTTACCGACTTTCTCCAGATGGATCGGCGCACATCACTCGAGTCGGCTGCTAGCTCAGGTGATGCACAGATCAACCCGACTATGGCTCGTCTCACCCAACCCACCCTGGTGGTTGGAGCACGCCAGGATAGGATTATGCCACCGGCTGGTACGCCTGAGGTAGCACGACTCATCCCTGGTAGCTGCTTGGTCTGGCTTGAGGAGTGTGGCCACCTTCCAATGATCGAGCAGCCCACCCGCTACCACCAGACGGTACGCAGCTTTTTGGAGGGCTGATACTACCGTAGGCATGGTTCATGGAAACGATGTCCAAGCAAGGAGATCTGGTGCGATGACGATTGACACCCTAGCTGCTTATCGCGACGAGTATGCTATCACCGAGCAGTACGCCTTCCTGAGCCATGCGGCTGTCTCACCCCTGAGTCGCCGTATTGTCGATGCCGTCGCCAATCAGCTTCACCGGGCGGCCAGCGAACCAGCAGTTCGCCTCTTCCCAGAGATCTTCACCCTCATGGCGGATCTACGCCAGCGCTTAGCCCAGTTGATCAACGCCCGTGAGAGCAGCGAGATTGTACTCATGCCCAACACGGCCATGGGCCTGAATAGTGCTGCAGTAAGCCTGCCACTGCGCACTGGTGACAATGTGCTGGTGCTGGAAGGCGACTATCCGGCGAATATCTATCCGTGGCAGCAGCTGGCCTATAAGGGCGTGCTGACGAAGATGGTTCCCCAGCGTGCCGGTGGTCTCGACGTGGATGCACTCGCTGCACGCATCGATCGCCGCACCCGTGTGATCGCCCTCAGTACCGCGATGTTTGCGACAGGCTTCCGGAATGATATTGCGACCGTCGGTCGCATGTGTAAAGAGCGTGGGATCTTCTTTGTGGTCGATGCTATCCAGACCCTTGGCGCGTTCCCGATCGATGTACAGGCATGTGCGATCGACTTTCTCGCCGCCGGATCGCAGAAGTGGCTCCTCTCGGCTCCGGGGGCTGGGTTCCTCTATGTACGCCGTGAACTGCTCGATGAACTTGAACCAGGGGCGTACGTGGGCGCCTCGAGTGTGGTTGATCCGATGAACTACCTCGACTACAACCTCACCTTTCCACCCAGCGCCGAGCGCTTTAACCTCGGTACACCCAATATCATGGGGGCTGTTGCACTCCATGCTGCAGTTGGCATGCTCCAGGAGGTTGGCAGTAGGTTGATCGAACAGCGGGTGACAACCCTCGTCGATGCCCTGATCAATGATCTGACCGAGCGTGGCCACAGTTTGGCCGCCGATACAGCCCCCGAGCATCGTAGCGGGATCGTCGTGGTGCAGCTGCCCAACCCCGAAGTGGCGTGCAAGCGCCTTGAAGAGGCTGGGGTGATTGCTACCGTACGAGGTGGTCTACGCCTTGCACCACACTTCTACAATACGCTGGAAGAGGTCATGCGTGTCGGTGAGGTGCTCGGTGACCGGTGAGCACGGGATCTGGCGCCATGGTATGCTAAATCCCCCAATCTTCGCGTTCTGTGGCATGGTATAATGGCCGGGTAAAGTAGTTGTGTACATCGTGGCACTGTCCGGCATAACTGCATAAGCATCCAACATCATCGCAAGCCTTCGCTGAAAGTACGATCGCTATGAGTGAGCTAGGGGCATGCCTGCGTGAGGCACGTGAGCGCCAAGGAATATCGCTAGCCCAGGCTTCGGTTGATACCCGTATCATTCAGCAGTCACTGACCGCCCTTGAGGATGGCGCGTTTCAGTGCCTGCCGAGCGATGTCGTCGTGCGGGGCTTCATCCGTAACTATGCGCACTACCTTGGATTGGAAGCTGATGAGTTAATTGAACTCTACCGCCGTGAGCGCGGAGCTACTAATCCCATCAGCATTGTTCCAGTGACCCGACCACCGTTCAGACGAGCCTACGTTTTTCCGAGTTTCTTCGGGATCTTTTTTGTGACGGTGGCACTCATCGGAGTATCCTATATCGCCCTCAATGCGGTTGGCCGTCTCGGTGATCGGGTTAATCCTACGCCTGCGGCGGCAGCGGCTGCAACGATTCCACCGCCCTCACCCTTACCAACAACGGCTCCCAGCCCTGCGGCCACAGATGTTCCGAGTGGCTCGTCACTCAGTCTGATCGTGCCGTCGCCCACGGTTCTGAGTGAGCTCATCCCGCTCACCCCGACGGCTGCGATTGCGGGTGGCGCTGCGGCTACGCCCGGTCCTACCGCAACAGCCTCAGCACCAATTGTGCTCGAGTTGGCGCTTCCCAATACGCGTGGGAACGAGAGCTCCTGGGTTCGTGTACAGACCGACAGCCGGATCGCCTTTGAAGGTATTCTGCGTGCCGGTGAGACCGTGACCTTCTCAGCGCAACGGCGGGTTCTCGTTCGGGCTGGAAATCCACCCGATGTCCTCGTGACGGTGAATGGCCTCCAGCAGGGACCCCTTGGGCCTAACCCTGGGCAGCCGGTCAACTGGTCCTGGCCACCAAACTAGCTCTAGCGGTTGTGAGGGGCTCTACCCTCCATCCAGATCCCTCCTATGCCCACTGAACAGAGCTTTGATGTCGTCTCAGAGTTCGATCATCAGGAGTTGGTCAACGCTGTTGACCAAGCTGTGCGTGAGATTCAGACTCGTTACGATCTCAAGGATAGTAAGACGACCCTGGAACTGGGAAAGTCTGAACTGATCATAACCACCGACAGTGAACTCTCGCTGCGCAGTGTTCGTGATCTCTTAGAGACGAAAGCCCTGCGCCGTCACCTTTCGCTGAAGATCTTTGACTATGACCCGCCCACGGATAGTGGGGGGCGTATGCGTCAGGTGGTAAAATTGCGCAAGGGAATCAGTAGCGATCTGGCAAAGAAGATAGCTAAACAGATTCGTGATCAATTCCCCAAGATCCAGCCGCGCATCCAGGGTGAGACGCTGCGTGTGGCCTCGAAGAGTCGCGACGAGCTGCAGGCCGTTATCAAGTTTCTTCGTGAGATCGAGCATACGCTTGATGTGCCGATCCAGTTTACGAACTATCGCTGATGAAGTACCATATCGTCACGTTGGGCTGTCCAAAGAATGCGGTCGATAGTGAAGGAATGGATGGTCTCCTCACGGCTGAAGGGCATACGCCAGTGGCAAGTGGTGCCGAGGCTGACCTGATTATCGTCAATACATGTAGTTTTATTGCTGCAGCTCGTGATGAGACGATCAGCGTACTCCAAGAGCTTGCCGCTACCAAGCGGGTCGATCAGCAGATTCTGGCTGCTGGTTGCATGGCTCAGTCACACCCGGAGCTAATCGCTGCCGTATCCGGGGTCGATCAACTCCTCTCAACCCGTGAATGGACACGTGTGGGGCAGATGGTTGGTGCACGCACCAGTGCCAACGGTCGCGAACTTCCCGTCATCGGCCTCAGCCCCGTTCCCGCTGCAGCGCCAACCTCGATGGGTTATGCCGATTGGCGCACAACTCAGATTCGCCGCACCCGCGCCACTCCCTCGGCTTACCTGAAGATCTCGGATGGCTGTAACCTACGCTGTGCTTTCTGTACCATCCCGAGTTTTAAGGGCTCAATGGCCTCGAAGGCGGTGGGGGCGATCCTGGCTGAGGCCCGAGAGCTCAGTGAGCATGGGGTGCGCGAGATCGTTCTTGTAGCACAGCATCTCACAGACTATGGGCGCGACCTTGGTCTCAAGCATGGCCTCGCTACCCTCCTTGAAGAGCTCTGTCAACTCCTGCCCGAGGATACCTGGCTGCGCCTCATGTACGCCTATCCTCACGCCATTTCTGACCGTCTCATTACGGTCATGGCCGCGCATCCGCAGATTGTGCCCTACCTCGACATGCCGCTCCAGCATGCACATCCGGATACCCTGCGCCGCATGCGCCGCCCACCCGATACAGAGCGCACTAAGGCCATCCTCGCCGACTTGCGCGCAGCGATGCCCGATATGACCCTACGCTCAACCTTCATCGTCGGCTTCCCCGGTGAGACCACGGCGGAGTTTCGCGCCCTGCTAACCTTTCTTGAAGAGGTGCAACTGGATCGCGTGGGGGCGTTCCGCTACTCCCAAGAGCCAGATACCCACGCCGCAACGCTCCCCGATCAGGTGCGCCCTCACGTGATCGAGAAGCGTTGGCACGAACTGATGCGCCTGCAGCAGCAGATCTCCCGCGAGCGTACCCAACGCTGGCTTGGACGCACCCTTCCTGTACTGATTGAGGGTCGCGGTCAGGCAGATGACGGTCGGGCGCTGAGCCTCGGACGCTCATGGCGCGATGCCCCAGAGGTTGATGGGCAGGTCTTTGTCTGGGGTGAACTTCCTATCGGTCGTATCGTTCAGGCACGGGTAGTCACGACGACTGACTATGACCTCTGGGCTGAGCCGTTGGGTTGAGGCGTACACCGGCAGCAGCCCATTGTGCGTCTCTTCCTACTGCTGGCGAACGGTGAAGCAACAATAAAGAGGTTGTGGATGGTTCTGTCCTCCACAACCTCGCAACATTCAGACGGTCAAGCCTGTCCGGGACTTGACGACCAGATTACTACTACTTGCTATGCGCCTGGATTGCCCGCCGGAGCCGATCGAGCTCGTTCGGGTTGTGGCGCGCAAGATATTCCACCATGTACTCGATGGTCGTGTCGCTGTAGTCGCTTAGCAGACCATCAACCACCTGTCGCACCACAAGCTGGACAAACTCCTCTTCAGAGATAGCTGGTGAGTAGACATAGGCCAGGCCCTCACGGCTCCGGTGGAGGACGCCCTTCTCCGAGAGACGGCTCATGGTCGTCATCACGGTGGTGTAGGCGATGTCGCGCTGCTGGGAGAGCTTGCGATGGATCTTTTTAACCGTGCTGCGATCATCCTCCCAGAGAAACTGCATGATCTCAGTCTCTAGCGGGCCGAGAACCTTCACCAGACCGTCTTTTGTTGGACTAAAACGGAAACGTAGGTTAAGTGCCATCACGGACGTTCCTTTCGGAGGTTACAGGTCGTGGTTGGTGTGTGAAGGCTGGCTTCCTTGAGAATGCGAGCAGCATGCGGCTACTGCGTGCCATTTACTCCTACCAGCTTACATATGACAAAGTGTACTAGGCGATCCATTCTGGTACAATCAACGCAAGTTACACGAAGATTACAGAATCGGTGTAATCTGTCACTGTTTACTGTTCGATCGTTTATGCTATCCTCGGCGGCGGCGTTAGGGATGGTTCGGTTACGGCTGCGCCGAATTGACCATCTGGTGCTACAAGGGCTTGGTTTGGAGGGGTTGTGGAGGGCTACGCCCTCCACGCCTCCCGTCGAATGCATGCATGAGGAGATGAGGAGCGTTGATACCCGTATGACACCACCTGACTCCCGGCTATCTATTCAGGCTGCCATGCGTGAGCTATTCCCCCAGGTAGAGGCACGTCTCTCGCGCTTCTACCAGATGCAGGAGTACCACCTTGGTTGGCGCGACCAGACGTTGCAACCCACACTGCTCGATCCTGGCAAATTGGTTCGCCCACAACTCGTCTTACTCGCCTGCCAGGCTGCTGGTGGCGATCCAGCCGAGGCGCTCCCACTTGCAGCAGGGGTCCAGTTACTCCACGACTTTACGCTCATCCATGATGACATTGAGGATGACAGTGCCACCCGGCGAGGACGCCCGACACTCTGGTCGATCTGGGGGCTTGCCCAGGGGATTAACGCTGGTGATGGAATGTTTGTCCTAGCCCATCTCGCACTCCATCGCCTCAGTCAGGCTGGCGTTCCTGCTGCGCGTGTCTTGGCCATCCTACGCCGCTTCGATGAGATTATCCTGCAGGTCTGTGAGGGGCAATTTCTCGACATCAGTTTTGAGGGTGACCTCACTCGTAGCCCTGACGACTACCTGATGATGATTGGACGCAAGACGGCAGCCTTGATTGCCGGTTCGTGTGAACTAGGTGCGATGGTTGCCGGTGCTGAAGCCATGACGACCGCAGCTCTCGCCACTTTTGGTCAGAGCATTGGTCTTGCGTTTCAGATTGAGGATGATCTACTTGGCATCTGGGGCCACCCTGAACTCACGGGCAAACCTCGCGCTGCAGATCTCTATCGGCGCAAGGTGAGTCTCCCCATTGTCTACGCATTAACGACAAGCTCCGAGCGCGCCGAGTTGGCCAGGATCTACAGCCAGTCGAACCTGGATGATCGTGATGTTGCAGCGGTTCTGGCAATCCTGGAGGCAACAGATGCCCAGGCGCGCTGTGTGGAAGTAGCGGCTCAACACCATGCCACGGCTTTTGCGGCCCTCGATCAGCTTGAGCAGATCCATACGGGTTCATCCGCACTGATCGCACTGAACCAACTGCGTGCCCTTGCCTTCAGCCTGGTGGGGCGGCGAACCTAGGACATAGTTTCGTACGGGAGGTGCACCCTCCACACAAGATGCTCACTGGCAGTATCAAACGACCACACTGGCGAAGCCATCACAGCGGTACACCCAAGCCTCAATGAACATTACGCTCCTCAGTGGTGAATACCCCCCACAGCCCGGTGGAATTGGTGACTATACCCGCCGCCTCGCGAAAGCGCTCAGCAGCCAGGCATACCAGGTCACGGTCATCACGATCCGTGATGGTGCCCTCCTCATGCTCGAGCCCCAGGATGATCAGACTGAGCGAATCATCGGAGTCTTGCGATCCTCGACACCCCTCGACTGGTCACACCGTTGCTGGCCTTTCGTCATCGCTGCACTTGACCAGCTACGCCCCTCCTGGCTCCATCTCCAGTACCAAACGGGGGCTTACGCCATGCGTCCGGGGATCAACCTACTGCCGTGGCGGCTTCGACAACTGAAGAGACGACCGCGTATCGCAGTGACTTTCCATGATCTCCTAGTGCCTTACCTCTTCCCGAAGGCTGGCCCCTTACGTGGGTGGATCAACCGACGTCTGGCTACTGATGCGGACGCCGTCATTGCCACTAACACGGCTGATACGATAGCACTACGCGCACAGCTACCCGGGCTGCAGCTCACGACTATCCCGATTGGGTCGAATATTGCGGTCGTGCCACCGCAGGGCTTCAGCCCCACCACTTGGCGTGCTACCTTGGGCGTCACCCCGCAGGAGTTTCTCGTGGCCTACTTTGGCCTCCTCTCCCCGAGCAAGGGGGTAGATCAACTCGTGGCCGCCCTTGCCCACCTCGAACGACCGTGGCGTCTCCTGCTCATCGGCGGGGCGGCGACGGCGCCACAGGACGTCGCCTATGCACGCCAGTTATACGAGCAGATCAAGAGCTATGGCCTTACCGAGCGTACCATCATCACTGGGCAGATTGCCGATACTGAAGTTTCGGCCCATCTCCTGGCGGCGGACTGTATCGCCCTCCCTTTTCGTGACGGCGCTTCGTTTCGCCGCGGTAGCCTCCTTGCTGCACTTGCTCATGGCTGCCCGGTCATTACCACACCAGCAGCTGATCCTACCGATGCAGGTAGCCTTGCCGAAGCCACGATCACGTTCCCCCCTGATAACACTGCCGCCCTTACCACCACCTTAGATCATCTGGCCGATACCCCGGAGATGCGTCAACGGCTCGGTCAAGCTGGCCGTACCCTCGCCGCACGCTTCGGGTGGGATGCTATTGCCGCTCAGCACGCGGCGGTATATGGAATGAGTCTGTAGGCCATGGGACGCTTGTGGCTGCGCTGATACTACTATGGGTCGGGATCTTTTGTGCAGGGCTTCGCCCGCCACACCCACCGTAAAACGTAACTGTTCACACTTCTCCTGGAGCGAGGGCGTCTCGCCCTCGTGGCGCCCTCCGTATGGGCAACCCTCCGTGGTTGCCCTACCGTTGGCTTACCCCAACTGTGAACAGTTACCGTAAAACGTTGCATTGACATGCCTCACAACCGGTAGTATAATTACGCATGCGACGCGGGAGTAGCTCAGTGGTAGAGCTTCTGCTTCCCAAGCAGAAGGCCGCGGGTTCGAGCCCCGTCTCCCGCTCCACATCGAAGCGCGGAACCTGATCGATCAGGCTCCGCGCTTTTCCATGTTTCTGGCGTGCTTCAATGTTAGTTGCACTAGCGTGACCGTTGAGCGCTACCAGCACGGAATGGATGACGACACCCTGCGAATCTTGGATCACTTCTCTGTCAGCTGTTGGTAATGAGCTGATAGTAAGCTGAGACTTGTCACACACCGCATCCTATGGTATAGTCCAAAAGGTTCCCGCGACTGTGCCAGGCACCATGCATGTGTCCGGATTACTAGGAACCACTGTGTACGTCACAAGTTCACTGCAGCAGAGGTAGACTGCTCCATGATCGAGCTCAACCAGCATCAGACCCCGCTCCACCAATCCGGTGATGTTAAAGGCCTGAGGCAGCTTGCTGCCAGCCGTCGGAACCAGTATCGACAGCAGCGCCGCTCATTCGCAACACTGCACCATCAGCTTCTCGAACTGCTCCTCTCACCAGGTCGTTCGTTGAGGCAACTCCCCGCCCGCTTCCTACTTCACACCATTGTTGCTCTCACTATTCCGTTTTCTTCCCTCATGAGCTATTTGCCGCAGCGTGCTCCTGAGGTTATCCCCACCGCTACGGCCCTCCCAGTGGATGAGCCTGTAGGCATTACTCCCATCAACACGGAGATTCAGGAGGCGCTACCGCTCATTGGTGATCCGCCCTTAGACGAAGATGATACGCTTCCTGCGCCACTTTCCCTCGCCTCACGAAGTGATCTCCTCGCCCCGCTGATCGTACCAGCGACGATTGTGGGCGATGTGGTGCGGATGCGCAACGGTCCTGGTCTGGCGTACGATGAGGTCAGTCGGATCAATGGTGGTGAGGCCGTTGAGGTGGTTGGTCGCCATGAGGAGTGGCTGCAACTTCGTCGTGAGGGTGATACAGCGCTGTATTGGGTTGCAGCGGAGCTCATCGACATTCCTGAGGCAGTGCTCTACAACCTCACCCAGGTTCCGGCTGAGTTGATCCCACCACCGCCGCCACCAAAGATTGGGGTGGTGCGCGAGGAGGGGGTGAATCTCCGCGATGGTCCAGGGACGAACTATGTTAGTATGGCCAGGATGGGCCTTGGGCAAGAGCTAACGCTGATTGAGCGGTTCGAGGGATGGTTCCTGGTAGAGTATGGCCAGATCTACGGTTGGGTTACCTCAGAGTTTCTCAATATCGTTCCTGGTGTGGTCGAGCGCATACCAGTGGCTCAGGCTATCCCCGACCCCAATCCGCCGCTCGTTGGCACCGTCACGGAGAACGCCGTCAATCTGCGCAAGGGTCCCGGTTCGGCTTACGACCGGCTTGGCTCGATAGACGCGGGGCTCGGGGTGAGTCTCCTGGCTCGTCACAAGGATTGGTTCCGAGTACAGCTTACTGATGGCACGAAGGCGTGGGTCTTCTCCGATCTGTTGAAGATATCACCGATGGCATCGCGACGTGTTCCAGTCACGAATGATATCCCGGCGTTGCCAACGCGCATGCGTGCAGTCAGCGGTGCAGCCGCTAATATCCCGGCCAGTGGTGATGTTGCCAACTACGCGGTTCAATTCGTGGGTTCACGCTACGTGTGGGGTGGTAGTAGCCCGAGCCGTGGGTTCGATTGTAGCGGGCTGACCAGCTTTGTCTACCGGCAGTTTGGCGTCAATTTGCCGCACAGTGCTGCGGGACAGTACAGCACGCGCTACGGTGCAATGATTGGTGGAATGAACAATCTAGCCCCCGGTGATCTGATGTACTTCGTCAACACGGGTGGCCGCCGCGGGATTACCCACGTTTCGATCTACATTGGAGGTGGACGGATGGTTCACGCCATGACGCCACGCTACGGTGTACAAGTGTCGAGCATCTGGGATAGTTACTGGCAGAATTCGTTCATCGGTGCGATTCGGCCCTACCGCTAGTGGTAAGTTTCGATCCGTCGGATCTGTAAGGGTAGCCTCATGAAAGGGTTGATCCTCAGTGGGGGTAAAGGTACGCGACTGCGTCCGATTACCTACACGAGTGCCAAGCAGTTAGTACCGGTGGCGAATAAGCCTGTACTCTTCCGTGTAATTGAGGCAATCCGCGATGCGGGGATCGATGACATTGGAATTGTGATTGGTGATACGGGCGATGAGATTCGTGCCGCTGTCGGTAATGGTCGACGTTGGAATGTCCGCATTAGCTACATTCCACAGGATGCACCACGCGGTCTAGCCCACGCGGTCAGAATTAGCCAGGATTTCATCGGTGACGATCGCTTCGTCATGTTTCTCGGTGATAACTGCATCCAGGGCGGGATCAGTCCGCTGATCGAACAGTTTGGGCGTAGCCACTACAACTCACAGATTGTGTTGAAGAAGGTGGCCGACCCGCGCTCGTTCGGTGTTGCTGAGCTCGATGAAGAGGGGCGCATTGAGCGGCTAGTCGAGAAGCCACGTGAGCCACGCAGCGATCTGGCCCTGGTTGGCATCTACATGTTCGATCACCACATCTTTGAGGCGGTGCATAACATCAAACCTTCACTGCGTGGTGAACTGGAAATTACCGATGCGATTCAGTGGCTCGTGAGCAGTGGCTACCAGGTCTTTCCTTACATTCACGACGGTTGGTGGATCGATACCGGGAAGAAGGACGATATGCTTGAGGCTAATCGGCTCATTCTCGAAGAGCTCACCCCCGTCGTGCAAGGGTATGTGGATCGTGACTCGCAACTGATCGGGCGGGTAATCATTGAGCCTGGCGCCGAGATCATCAACTCGACCATCCGTGGGCCGGCAATCATTGGTGAGAAGACCCGTATTCTCAACGCGTACGTCGGGCCATTTACCTCGATCTACCACAACTGTTTGATCGAGGAGAGTGAGATCGAGCATAGTATTGTGCTTGAGCACAGCACTATTCGCGGACTTCCTGGACGGCTAGAGGATAGTCTGGTTGGGCGGAATGTGGAGGTTGGACGCAGCCCCCTGCGACCCAAGGCGTATCGCCTTCTCCTTGGCGATAACTCAACCGTGGGTGTCCTTTGACGCGCCTCATCCCTTCTTCGGCCATAACCCCAGAGTCGCTCTACACGCGGCGGGGCTTCCTCGGTATTGCCGGTGCGCTATCAGCGGCCACCCTGCTTGCAGCCTGCGGTCGTAGGGCAACTGAGCCGACACTCTCTGGTGAGCAGCCCGCTAGTGAGCCTCGTGATGAGTTGGACGATCCGCTCAATAGCTTCGAGCAGATCACGAACTACAACAACTACTACGAATTCACGACTGATAAGCAGGAGGTTGCCCGCCTCGCCACGTCGTTCCGTAGCTCACCTTGGGAGTTGGAGGTGGGAGGGTTGGTAGCCCGACCGCGCATCTTCGCGCTGGAAGATCTGCTCGCCTTTCCGCAAGAGGAGCGTATCTACCGCTTGCGCTGCGTCGAGGGTTGGTCGATGGTGATCCCCTGGCAGGGTTTTCCGCTACACCAACTGCTCCGCATGGTTGAACCACTCCCTACGGCGCGCTACGTGCGTTTTGAGACGATCTTTCGGCCCGAAGAGATGCCTGGTCAGCGTGATCGCTACTACCCATGGCCCTACATCGAAGGGTTACGTCTGGATGAAGCGATGCACGACCTGACCCTCATGGCCACTGGCCTCTATGGACGTACGTTGCCACCCCAGAACGGTGCGCCGGTACGTCTGGTTGTGCCCTGGAAGTATGGCTTTAAGAGTATCAAGGCGGTTGTGCGTATCGAACTGACCGAGCAGATACCCACCTCGCTCTGGATGGCCATGGCTCCGCACGAGTATGGCTTCTACGCAAATGTCAACCCTGAGGTGGCCCACCCACGCTGGTCGCAGGCAAGTGAGCGTCGGATCGGTGAGCTCGGGCGCCGCCCGACTCTGCCCTTCAATGGCTATGCTGATGAGGTCGCGATGCTCTACAGTGGAATGGATCTGCGGCGTAACTTCTGATGAGTTCACCCTCGACCCACCTCCGCCAGGCCTCTGTTGGCATCCACCTCGGCGCCCTCTTCCCACTACTCCTGCTGCTCATCGATAGCCTCCTCGGCCGCCTCAGCGTCAACCCGATCCAGGATCTCACGCTACGTACTGGGCAGGTGGCCTTGATCCTCTTACTACTCTCGCTGAGTTGCACACCACTCGGTCGGCTCACTGGATGGACATGGATGGTAGCACTACGCAAGCCCCTCGGTCTCTATAGCTTCCTCTACGTCTCACTCCACCTCCTGGTTTTTGTTGGTCTGGACTATGGTCTGGATGGGCTGCTGATCAGTCAGGCTATAGCTGAGAAGCGGTATGTATTGGCCGGGTTGGTTAGCTTTCTCCTCCTGCTCCCCCTTGCAGCCACCTCGACTCGTGCTGCTCAGCGGCGACTCGGGCGTTGGTGGCGGCGATTGCACTGGCTCGTCTACCCAGCAGCGATTGCAGCGCTACTCCACTATCTCTGGCTTTCGAAAGTGGCACGCGTGCCCATCCTCGCCGCTGCGCTGCTCCTCGCACTACTACTGTTGCGCATACCATTGTTGCGCCAGCGTCTCCGACGGAGGTGAATAGTCATCCGTCGAGATTGGTATACAATGAGGGTATAGTCCATTCATCTTGGATGTACGAGATTATGTCAGAACTCAAAGATAAACTCGTGCTTGTGGTCGATGACGAGCCACGAATGGTCAGCTTCATGCGCCTGAACCTCGAGCTTGAGGGGATGCGGGTTGCTACGGCAACGAATGGGCGTGAAGCGGTGGATCGGGTACGTGAGGATATGCCTGACATCGTCCTACTCGACATCATGATGCCGGTGATGGATGGTTTTGAAGCACTACGGCGCATTCGGCAGTTCTCACAGGTACCGATCCTAATCCTCACGGCCAAGGACGAGGAAGAGGATCGGGTACGTGGTCTGGAGCTCGGTGCTGACGACTATATTGGCAAGCCATTCAGCCACCGCGAACTGGTGAGTCGGCTTCGTGCGGTACTACGCCGCCACTACACCATCCCACCAGTGCCTCAGTCGATGGTAAAGATTGACGATCGTTTGAGTATCGACTTTGCCCGTCGTGAGGTGCTCGTGGGGGGGCAGCGCGTCAACCTACGCCCAACGGAGTACCGCCTCCTCTACCATCTCGTGCACAGTGCCGGCTATGTGCAGACTCACGAGATGCTACTCTCGAAAGTCTGGGGACCCGAGTATCGCGACGAGAATCACTACCTACGCCTCTATATCACCTACCTGCGGCAGAAGATCGAGGAGGATCCCGCTAACCCCAGGTACATTTTGACTGAACGGGGGGTGGGCTACCGCTTCGTCGACTTTGAGGCCAAGGGAGCCTAGTGCTCAGCCCGTCTCATCGACCAGACTGAGCATGAGACCACGGAGTTGGCGGAGCCGTCGATCGATACCCTCAGGACGAACACGGAGATCGTCGCGAATCTGGCCAATCTGTAGACGGAAGGTGTCGAGAGGACCCTTCCCCTGTTCAGTACTGAAGGTGTAGGCGCGATCGAGTGAGCGGTAGACGAGCAGGAGGGTACGTTCAGCTTCGTCGAGCTGGTTCGTCTGGAGGGCGACGAGGGCGTCGTCGAGTTGGGCTACGGCGCGCAGCAGATGGAGGGCGCTACGCAGCTGACGATCGCGGGCTTCAAGATCGAGAATAGCCAGACTAAGCACACGGTCAGGGGGGGTAACCGTCGCTACCGCACTGGGCGGGTCTGTAGGGCGCACCGATGGTGGGGAGGGAAGTGGAAGGGGAGCAGTGGCGGTGGCAACGAGCAGGATCGGCTCCGCAGATGGGGCAACCATTCGTTGCAGCAGCAGGCTCAGCGCAACTGCCAGGAGCGCAGTGATCACGAACGGTATGGTAGCCAGCAGACGCATACGCCACGAGCTCGGTACATCCGCAGAGCCGACAGAGTGTGGTCGCCGTTCATCAGACACAGGGGCTAGATCTCGTTAGCGAGAAGGATTGCCTGTGCGATCTCCTTCATGGACTTGCGGGTATTCATCGAGAGTTGCTGAATCTTACGAAAAGCTTCAGCCTCTTTCAGCCCCTGAGCATCCATGAGGATACCTTTGGCCCGCTCGACCAACTTGCGCGTATCGAGAGTCTCCTTGAGATCAACAACCTGCTGATCCATCTCTAAGAACTCTTCGTAGCGGGCCATGGCAATCTCGATAGCGGGTAACAGTTCGGCTTCACGGAACGGCTTGACCACATAGTTGACGACACCAGCCTCTTTGGCTCGCTCAACCAACTCGCGATCCGAGTAGGCGGTGAGTAACAGGACGGGTGCGATCTTCTCTTCAGTCAGGATTTTCGCCGCCTGGATCCCATCCAGTTTGGGCATCTTGATATCCATGAGCACGAGGTCGGGGCGCAACTCACGCGAGAGATTGATGACGCTCACGCCATCCCCGGCCTCACCTACCACAAGGTAGCCGAGTCCAACGAGTGTCTCTTTTAGATTCATACGAATGATCGACTCATCATCCGCAATAACTAGACGTGTCTGTGCCATAGCCTACCTGCTGAGCTTATATACGATGCCTTGAGGCATGTCTTGATTTCGGCTGCGCCAACGCTACCGTCTGGCGTCACCAGGGTCGGGTCAGCGCTCTTGGTGGACGGCTTTTTATCCTCCACAAGATTGCCACGTTTACTTGGACCACACCCGGGCTGGCAAAAACCACAACCCAGCCACGAACCTCGTTCAACGTCGCGCTGCAAGTATAACACGCTGCCAGAGGTGGGTCAATGATCGACATGCCTACGAAGTTGCCCCAGCCGCATCTCTAGGGTACAATGCTCTAACATGGCTCATCAAGATCGAGGTGTTGAGGAGTTGCGCCCGTGAGCCCCTGGCGTACCCTGGGTCGACCTACCGCTGCACTGGCCACGCTCCTACTCATGGCCTGCTGTGCTGCAGCGCCTAAACTGCCGAGCACAACTCCTACGCCGGTTGTCGCAGCTATCATCAATGCAACCTCGCCCCCAACTCGGCAACCCACAGCCCTTGGTGCACCACTCCAGTCGTTTCAACTGTTGGCGAGCTACCCCCACGATCCGCAAGCGTTTACGCAGGGCCTGATCTACACTGGCGGTGATACGTACTACGAGAGCACTGGCTACTACGAATTCTCTTCACTGCGCGAGGTGGAGTTGGCGACCGGACAGGTGCAGCGGCAACTCATGCTCAGCACCATTGCTCCACCTGGAACCGACTACCACTTTGCTGAAGGTATTGCGCTCGTTGGTACGCAGATCTTCCAGCTCACATGGCAGAGTGGCTTCGGAGTGATCTACAACCGCGACACCTTTGCCGAACAGGGGCGCTTTCGCTACCCACCAGAGGGGCGTACACTTCCCCGTGAGGGCTGGGGACTCACCAGTGATGGCACGCGCCTCATTATGAGTGACGGCACGGCCAACCTCTACTTCGTCGACCCAGTTGGTACAGCAGCAACAGGTAGTTTAGCCCTCATCGGCCAGGTGGAGGTTCGTGATGCCCTGGGCCCAGTCACCAACCTGAACGAACTGGAGTATATTAATGGCGAGATCTTCGCGAACATCTGGCAGCGTGACCTGATTGCACGGATTGATCCGGTGAGTGGTGCAGTCCGGGCCTACCTCGACCTCCACGAGCTACGGGCACTGCTTCCCCCCGGTGGTCGCCCCGAGGTACTCAATGGCATCGCCTACGATGCTGCAAACGACCAGTTGCTGGTGACCGGCAAGTGGTGGCCTACGCTCTTCGTGATCCAGTTGGAGCCACTTGCACAATACCACCTCTACCTACCTACGATTGTGACACTCCCTAGCGAAGCGGGCCCTGTGGCTGCTCGGGCCAACGTGCCTGCTGGTGAGCTTACCGCCCAACAACGCTATTCGCCCCAGTTCTCGAAGATCATCGGGTGACCCATGCATCGTATCATGAGACATATTCTACTCACCATCCTGGTGACCCTTCTGAGCGCTGCCTGCACTGCTCAGATTCCCACCCCATCCCAGTCCACCCCATCAAGTAGTGAGGAGCGTCCGGTGACAACCCCTAGTGGTCTCACATTCATTGAGTTGGCCCCAGGCAGTGGTGATCTCGCACGACCTGGCGATGTTGTTGATGTTCACTACCGCGGTACGCTTGCCGATGGTACGCAGTTCGACAGCTCCCACTCTCGGGGGCAGCCGATTCAGTTTATCCTGGGGCAGGGCATGGTGATTGCCGGCTGGGATGAGGGGGTCGCCATGATGCGCAAGGGTGGGAAGGCACGGCTCATTATCCCACCACAACTCGCTTATGGCAGTCGTGGTGCCGGCGGAGTGATTCCACCGAATGCGACTCTGAACTTTGAGGTCGAACTGGTCGAGATCCGCCCTGGTCCCGCGGTAGCACCTCAAACGGTGGCAGAGGGTGACTACACAACCACCGCTAGTGGATTGCGCTCCTACGATCTGCAGGTTGGCGCGGGGGCTGAAGCAGTAGCTGGTCGTACGGTATTGGTCCACTATACTGGCTGGTTGACTGATGGGACACGGTTTGATAGTTCCCGCCAACCACGCCGACCTATGGGACGTCAGGAGCCATTCAGCTTTCGCCTGGGCGGGGGTGAGGTGATCAAGGGTTGGGATGAAGGAGTTGCAGGCATGCGTGTTGGCGGGAAGCGCCAACTGGTGATCCCAGCCGCACTTGCCTATGGCGACCGTGGTGCTGGTGAGGTCATTCCACCGGGTGCAACGCTGATCTTTGAGGTCGAACTGGTCGATGTACGTTAGGGATGTTTCAATATTGACTATACCAACTTTCTAGCGCTACCAGGGTTGGGGTGGTTTTCTTGTGAAGGGCTTCGTCCACCTCACGTACGCTGGTCATATCGGTGTGCACCACACCTATTTGCAAATCAGGAATAACCTATGAGGATCGAGCAGATTGAGGTACGGCGGATCGAGCTCCCCTTTGTCGCCCCTTTTGAGACGAGCGGCTGGCGTGAAGTGGCCAACCACTCCCTGTTGGTACGCCTCAGGGCGGAGGGGGCAGAGGGTTGGGGTGAGGCCCCCGTAGGTGTTGGCCCCTGGTACAACGAAGAGACTCAGGCAACGGCTTGGGTCATTGCACGCGACCATCTGGCACCAATGTTGCTCGATGCGGACATTTCACGCCCTGAGGATGTTGATGCCCTCTATACCAGGGTACGCGCCAACCGCATGGCCCGCGCTGGCTTCGAGTTTGCTGCCTGGGATCTCTTTGGTCGGCTCCAAGGCCAGAGCCTGCGGAGCATGCTGGGCGGTGTACGCCAACAGGTTGATGTGGGAGTGAGTGTCGGTGTACAGCCCGATATTGCTACCCTGCTGCGGGTGGTTGGTGCCTACGTCGATGCTGGTTACCGGCGGGTAAAATTGAAGATTAAGCCAGGTTGGGATCTTGAGCCCACCCATGCGGTACGCACCACATGGCCGAATCTACTCCTGCAGGTCGATGCCAACAGCATCTACGCCCTCACCGATGCTGAGCATCTTGCACGTCTTGACGCCTACGATCTGCTCCTGATCGAGCAACCCCTCGCCCATGATGATATCTTCGACCACGCGAAGTTACAACGGCGGCTCCGCACACCGATCTGCCTCGATGAGAGTATCGTTTCACCCGATCATGCCCGTTGGGCCCTGGAACTGCAGGCGTGTGGGGTGATCAACATCAAGCCGAGTAGGGTGGGGGGCCTGACTGCCGCTCGCCAGATCCACGACATGGCGGCCGAGGCGGGTGTGCCGGTCTGGTGTGGTGGTATGCTCGAGACCGGGATTGGAAGAGCGGCGAATGTGGCGCTGGCGAGCTTGCCAAACTTTACGCTGCCAGGGGATATTAGCGCAAGCGATCGCTACTTCCGGCGCGATATTGTGCGTAACCCCTTCGTGCTCAATGCCGATAGTACACTCACCGTCCCCGATGCGCCTGGCAGTGGTGCGGATCTGGATCTAGACTTCCTTGAGCAGGTGACCCTTGAGCGGTTCGTGGTGACGCGGTAGGCGCGGCAAGGTTCGATGTAGGCGGCGTCCCTGGCTGGGTTGGGGGGATGTTGCGGAGAACATCCCCAGCTACACCTCCGGTGAGAGATAGTTCAATGGAAAGTGGTAGCAGATGACGACACAGCAATGGAGCTATGTCAGCGGGACGAGTGAACGTCCGCTGATTGGCGAAACGATCGGCGACATGTTCGACCGCATTGTAGCGAGCTACCCGAACAATGAGGCCCTAGTCTGCCGTCAGCAGGGGCTGCGCTACACCTACGCCCAGCTGCACAGAGAGGTCGAGCGCTGCGCCCGGGCTCTGCTGGCCATCGGCGTGCGTAAGGGTGAGCGGGTGGGAATCTGGGCACCGAACCGTGCCGAGTGGACGATCACGCAGTTTGCGACGGCCAAAATTGGGGCCATTCTGGTCAATATCAATCCTGCGTATCGTGTCCACGAACTAGAGTACGCCCTGCGTCAGTCGGGTTGTACCATGCTGATCACCGCAGCCCAGTTTCGCACGTCCGACTACACGGCGATGCTCAACGAGCTGATTCCCGAACTCTCTGCGGCAGAGTCTGGCCGATTGCAGAGTGAGCGACTGCCCGATCTCCGGATCGTTGTGCGCCTCGCTCCCGAGCCAGTGCCCGGCATGCTAACCTGGGACACGTTCATGGCTACTGCCGAGCAGGTCTCAGCTGATGAGTTGGCCGCACGTCAGGCCGAGCAGCAGTTTGATGATCCGATCAACATCCAGTACACCTCGGGGACAACGGGCAATCCCAAGGGCGCAACCCTCAGCCATCACAACATCCTCAATAATGGCTACTTTGTAGCCGAATTGATGAACTTCAGCGATAAAGATCGCCTCGTCATTCCTGTACCGCTCTACCACTGCTTTGGGATGGTGATGGGGAACCTGGGGTGTGTAACCCACGGTGCAACCATGATCTACCCGAGTGAAGGGTTCGATCCGCTAGCCGTCCTCCATGCTCTTCAGGAGGAGCGCGCAACGGGGCTCTTCGGCGTACCGACGATGTTCATTGCTGAACTGGATCACCCCGAGTTTGCCCGTTTTGATCTCCACAGCCTGCGCACCGGCGTCATGGCTGGCTCGCCCTGCCCTGTTGAGGTGATGCGCAAGGTGCAGTCGCTCATGCATATGCACGAGGTGGAGATCTGCTACGGTATGACTGAGACGAGCCCGGTCAGTACCCAGACGCGTATCGGTGCACCCCTGGAGAAGCAGGTTGGTACGGTAGGCACGGTACACCCCCATGTTGAGGTAAAGATCGTCGATCCGGTAAGTGGTCAACTGCTACCCCGCGGTGAGGCTGGTGAGCTATGTACGCGTGGGTATAGTGTGATGTTAGGCTACTGGAACAACGAGCAGGCAACACGCGCAGCGATTGATCCGGCGGGCTGGATGCACACCGGTGATCTGGCGACCATCGATGCCGAGGGTTATGTGAATATCGTTGGCCGGATCAAGGATATGATCATACGCGGTGGTGAGAACATCTACCCACGTGAAATTGAGGAGTTCCTCTACCGCCACCCCAAAATCAGCGATGTACAGGTGATCGGAGTACCTGATGCGCGGTATGTAGAGGAGGTCATGGCCTGGGTGAAGCTCCGACCGGGCGAGACGGCAGATGCGGAAGAGATTCGCGCCTTCTGCAAGGGCCAGATTGCGCACTACAAGGTTCCACGCTACATCAAGTTTGTCGACTCCTTCCCCATGACGGTCACCGGAAAGATCCAGAAGTTCCTGATGCGTCAGCAGAGTATTGAGGAGTTGCAGCTCACCTCGGTACAGACGGCCTGAGTTGATGGTAACACGGGAGGTGCTACGCTCCGTGTTGCCCACGTATCAAGGAATAACTTATGAGTCCACCTGCTGGTGGTGGGATTAAACGCAGCTCCTGGTTGACCTTTCGTCGGCGCCTGCTGCTGGTGCGTACGCTGCTGCGTAGCGCAGCTTCCGGTGACGCGCTCATTGCTACGGTCAACGCTGAGCTTGGGGAGCAGGGCTACCCTGAGGCTGCAGCAGCGGCGTTAAAGCATGACTTTGACGCGCTGAAGGGTGAGTATGGCTGCCGAATTAGCTATGACCGGCGCAGTCGCATCTACTTCCTCGAGGATCTCGGAGAGTTAGCACTCCTCGACCTACCCGATGAGTGCCTAGAGGCTCTGGCGTTTCTTGAGGCAAGTTTTCCTGAAGGGAGTGGGCTGACCGAGCATGCGAACCTCCGGGCACTCCTTGATCGGGTATTTCTGCTCCTACCGCCCATCCGTCAGACACAGCAGCGCCGCCGCCGCAGTAGCGTCCGACTCGGTATGGCTACTGGTCAGCGGATCGATCCAGATGTGCTTGCCCTGGTAAAGTATGCTATCGAACAGCGGCGCGAGCTCATCTTCGACTACCTGAGTAACTTCGACCCGGGAAGGCCCCGCCGCCATCGAGTAGCGCCCTATGGCATCACCTTTCGCCCCGAGGGCCATAGCTACCTTGACGCAACACTGTTAGAGGTGAGCCCCCGAGGGGGAGAGACGATCCATGCTGCGATCGATTACCGGCTCGATCGCATGATACCCGGGAGCATCAGTGTGCTCCCCACACTACTCCCCCCGATCCGTCCAAGCCTACCACGCTACAAGCTGCGGTATACCCTTGTAGCCCAAGTGGCCCGACGGCGTGATGTGGCCACCTACTTCCCTGACACCCAGATTGTCTACCATGATGACGGCAGTGCCGAAGTCACGGCCACAGTGACGAATCTCTGGCAGGCCCGCCAGCAGCTCCTGCGCTATGGCGATGCATGTCAAGTAGTTGAGCCACCCGAGTTAGTGGCGCTCTTCCGCAAAACCGCGGAGGGGCTGAGTCAGCTCTACCCCCCGATTGAGTCGTGATCAGGCTGCCCATCCATCGATACCCATGAAGCCCATGATGCTCACCACTCGAGCACATCCCATGCTCCAACTGCTCATGCTGATCGTCCTTACCTGGGTTCCTCCCCAGGTTGCTGCCCATCCCCTCCCCCAGGAACCAGGTGAACTGTTGCTGGGTTACTCGGCGCAGGGACGCCCAATTACGGCAACCCAATTTGGTGATGGTCCGCGCAAGCTCGTTGTGGTTGGCAATACTCACGGTGCCCCCGAGGGGAATACCTACCGCCTAACCATCGCCCTGATCGACTACCTGCGTGCACATCCCGACCTCGTCCCACCATCGGTGC
>CAIWUD010000183.1 GCA_903915775.1 uncultured Chloroflexota bacterium
GCTCCACAGCAGGGTCAGAAACAGGCGCGTACTTCCCTGAACCAGGCGATGCACCGTGCCCGTCACCGCACGACCAGCATACTGTTTGACCACCTGCGCAATCGCCACCTCTGGCCAGGGAACCAGCCGTGGGCGTCCCCCTGTCCCCGTTTGGCGCGTCCGAAAGGCCTTGCGCACCGCATCAATGTACGTCACCAGGCCGTCTCTCACGAACAGCAGCGGCCCCCACGTTGCACACGCCGCCACGATCGCGACCAGGCGGGCAATCAGCGCACGGTCACGACGCGGACTGACCGCCCCGCCCAGCCACAGCCGGGTGATGACCATCATCGCCAGCGCCATCCACAGCACGCCGGACTGGGTTTTGACGTGGATCTCATCCGCTTGCACCTGGACGAGCTCGCGCTCCTGCACGACGGTCGCGTGATGGACGGCTTCAGCGTGCGCTCCGGCAGCCTCGACCCATGCTCGAACGGTTTGCGCTTGGAAGCCATAGGCAGCCTCAACTGCCGGAACAGGACAGCCATGCCCGATCAGCGTGACCACACGCGTGATCGTCTCCTCGTCGGTGCGCCGACGATAAAAGACTGTCCCAGCTCGAGCGCTGAAGGCTTTCTGGCAGACCTTGCACCAATAGCGCTCTCGCTTACGCGAGTGGATGCTGATGTTGCCCTCCCCGACCTGCCCTCTTGCGGGGCAGTCCATATTCGGGCAGCATGTTGTTTGCGGATCGATGGCACACCTCCGTTCGGCCCTAAGCACCGAAAGTGTGCCCCGATCCGCTCATTTTTTCAAGTTCGTGACGCGACCACCGTTTAGCGTACACCTACCGTCGGGAGGGTATAATGTGGAAAGCAAAGAAATGAGGAGGATGCGAGATGGCAACGATGACCCTTGAAGAGCGGGTCGCGATCCTCGAGCAGGAATTGCTGGGGCTAAAGCGGCAATTCACCAAGCCGGCCGCTGTTCCCTGGTGGGAGCAGATCAGCGACGTCTTTGCCGACACACCGGCGTTTGATGAGATGGTTGCGTTTAGTTGTCAGTATCGCGCATCGCAATTTCCACAGAAGCATGAGCAATGAGCGAACTGGTAGCACTTGATGCGTGCGGAACGATTCAGCTGCCATGCGACCTGCTGGCTGCAGTAGAGCCGCACACGCGCTTTGTACTCGAAGTACAGGGTGAGACGATGGTGCTGCGTCCAGTCACGGAGCTCCCCTGCTGGCACACCGCGACGCCACAGGTGCGGGCTGAAGCTGCGCGACGATGGGCCGAGCTTGAGCGTCCGGCTGCACCGCTTATTCCGGATGCAGCATTGCATCGTGAGCAGATGTACTGGCCTTGAGGAATGATGTCCATGCCTTCAGGGATTTCCGATACCAATCAGGCGGCTGAACAGGTGCAGATTGCACTCTTGCGCCAGGCCGGGACTGCGCGACGGGTTGATCTTGCTGCTGAGATGACCAGTTTTGCGATTGATGGGGCATTCGCGGCATTGCGGCGTCGCTATCCGCAGGCAAACGAATGGGAGATCCGCCTGCTCTTCGCTGAGCAGCAGTACGGTGCAGAACTGGCCCAACGCTTGCGCGCTATCCTTGCGCCCAGGTAGGCGAGTATGGCCTCGTTCCTTGACGCGCTGACCCCGTTCGTGGATGCATGCGATGCCCTCGGTATTGGCTACTATATTGGCGGCTCGGTCGCCAGCATCGCTCATGGCGTACCACGTACCACCCTTGATGTCGATGTGATCACCGACATCCGCCCCGACCATGTACGGCCCCTGGTTGCGCGCTTGCAGGGCAGCTACTATGTGCAGGCAGCCGATATTCAGGAGGCAATCCAGCAGCGGAGTTCGTTCAACCTGGTGCACCTGGCAAACATGATCAAGGTCGATGTGTTTCTCGCCCCTGATCGACCGTTCGATCGCTCCAAAGCGCAACGCGCCCTGACCAGGCCGATCACGGCGAGCGATCCGCGCTCGTTCCGGCTCACCACACCCGAAGACATCGTCTTGCAAAAGCTTGAATGGTACGTGCTGGGTGGGCGTGTCTCCGAGCGGCAGTGATCACTCTGTCTGCTAAAGCAGACAGCTTCTCAGGACACGCACTGCCCATCGGCACACGTTTTGTCCTGAAGGCTCGATCCGAGCCGTAGCATGTTTTGCGCGGCGTTCAGGTCACGATCTGCCACATAGCCGCAGTAGGAACAGCTATGCACCCGATCCGCCAGCGTTTTCAGCACCTTCGGCAACGCACCGCAGCGGCTACACGCCTGAGTCGTCTGGTGGGGCGGAACTGCCATCACTGTCACACCAGCTTCTTCCGCTTTGTACGACAGGATATGCAGGAACGAACCCCACGCGACATCCAGCGTGGATTTGGCAAGCCAACTGCGGGCAATGCCGCGAATGTTCAAATCTTCGTGAATGATTGTGCCGTAGCGCGTGACCAGCGCACGCGCCGTCTTGTGGTGGAAATCCCGTCGCCGATTGCCGATCCGTTGATGCGGTTTGTGCAACGCATGGACGGCTTGTGCCCGGCGCGTACTGCCTTTCTGCCGCCGTGCAACCTTCCGCTGTGCTCGCCGCAACGCCGCTTGCGCCTGCCGATAGGAGTGTGGCGGCGCAACGCGCTCGCCTTCCGACGTGACCAGGAAGGCTTTCAGGCCAAGATCGATCCCCACGGCAGGCCCGTCTGCCGGTGTGGGGTTGACGTCACCCAGGTCGCACGAACACACGACGTACCAACCATCAGCCTCCCGCTGGTAGGAGATCGTCTTGATCTGCCCCTCGATTGGACGATGCAGCTTGATTTTCACGCGCCCGATGTGCTGGAAGGAGACGCAGCGCCCATCAAACCGACAACCGTCGCCCACGGACGGAAACTCGACCGTAGCAAAGCGGTTCCGGCTCTTGAAGCGCGGGTGGCCCGGTGTCTCGCCCGCCTTGACACGCCGGAAGAACGCCTGAAACGCCCTATCCAGCCGCCGCAAGGTCGCCTGACAACTGGAAAAGTTGGTTGCCGCCAGGAAGCGATTGGTTTTGCGTGCGGACTTCAACTGTCCCGACGGTTCGCCATAGGACACGCTGCGCTGCTCCTGTTCCCACGCCTGTTTGCGTGCCGCAAGGGCATCGTTGTAGAGCCGCCGATGCGTTTCAAGCATGGCGCTCATCGCGCGGTCTTGCTGACGGGTTGGGTACAGCCGGTATTTGAAGGCTTTTCGCACGGCCTAGCTCCGCTTCTGCGGTGCGATGGACTGCTGAATCGTGCCAGCCGAAACATGACCGGCGCTGCCGACAGCGTACGAACGGCTCCACAGCGAGGGAAGGCGGCTGTTCAGGCCAGGAACCGCATCACGCAACACGCGGGAGGTGGAGCCCTTGAACGGATTGGCGAGCTGGTGGGGCGCTTCGGTTGGTGGGGCGCTCACCAAGAGGTGAACGTGATCAGGCATCACCTCTAACCCTTCCATCGTCACGCCCAGTGCATCGGCCTTTTCGTGCATGAGGGCTTTCAGTCGGTTGGCAATCTCCCCGTGCAGCACCTTGCGCCGGTACTTCGGGCACCAGACCAAGGGATAGTGCAGCGTGTAGACGCCACCCGCGTGTTTTCTGGAGCGAATAGAACTCATGTGTTAAATATAGCAGATCATTCGATGACCGTCAACCGTCTATGAGGACGTGGTAGCCCGGCGCTTCCCCTGCCGCCTCTAAAGGCGGGCAGTCCCCGCACCGTAGTGACGCTGTACTCACTACAATGGGAATGGGCTATTTGGGCATAACGGCTCACGCTTGGTTGCCTGTTGCCATCCTGCAGCAAACCGCTCGTTCGAGGCAACCGTATTCATCATGAATGCGGTTGCCTCGCCCCGACCCACCAGGTGCAACTAGGACGAGCAGAACGGAGAACAGTGGGATACCACTGCGCTCACCCTGCCGGAGGAGCGCATCGTCGAATGCTACGGTGATCCGATACCGGCAGTGCGTGTCCCCTAGGAACTCATCGCCAACCTACTCCGATCCGTCTCTGAAGTTCCTCGTGTTGCCTTAGGAGCCGTTACGCAAACTTGCGTAAATATTGGCGTGAGTTGGCGTAAGTTGCGTAACAATGAAATGTGTCACTGGCTCGGCGTGGCAATGGTGCGGTGCAACCCGCTGCAGCCCCCGAACCTTTTGGCACGGTCACGCGGTATCTCTCCATGCGTATGCGTTGTCGTGTGCATGGAGTGTACGGATACCAGGAGGCTGCTCATGCCCCCCTTCGTGACCATCCACCCCAAGCTCCCGCCCTTGCGGCTCACCAGTCGTCACCAGCGCCTCTACACCGGCCCCTGTCCCTTCTGTGCCGATGGCGGTACTGACCGGTTCCACCTCTGGATGGAGGCGGATGCGAGCAGTGGCCGCCCTGCGGAGCGTTTCTGGTGCCGTGTCTGCAACACAAGTGGTCTACTGGCGCAGCTTGACCAGCTCGACCGGCATGACCGGCCCGACCCCCGTACGCCTCGCGCTGCCGGTTCTGAGCCTGGGCGATCGTCCCAGCCCCGTTCGACCGACGATCACCGTGTCGTTGCTCTCCCCCACCCGGATGCCATTCCCGCCTACCGCCAGCTCTACGCC
>CAIWUD010000184.1 GCA_903915775.1 uncultured Chloroflexota bacterium
AATGACTTCTTCGGCGATCTTGCTGGCGTCGAGTCCGGCGCGCTCGGCGCTCAGGGTGACACTGCCGTGGAAGCGGCGTAGCTTGCGCGAACTTACCAGGGGGCGTACTGGATCAGTGCCCCCAGACCCTCCGCCTCCCCCTGGGATCTCCGTGGTGGCAGGTGGGACAATGTCGACCACAGGGAGCGTAGTATCACTAGCTCCATGCTTCTCCTTCTCGCGCTTGCGGCGCGCAGCGGCCTCGGCATCAAGCTGTCGCTTGGCGCTCTCCGGCTTGACGATCAGCCCCCCATCAGCGTCGCTGAGCGTGACGATGGTAGCGGCACGTAGCCCACGGTAGCGCCCGTCTGCCTCGTCGTACCCTTCGGCGTAGGCGAAGCTGTCGAGCTCCCAGGTGGTGCTGTTGAGCCCGGCCTGGATGGCGTCGAGCAGCACGGTCACACTCCGCAGGCGCGGTAGGTAGGGGTAGCGCCCAAAGTCCTCGATTAACTGACGGATCGCGACATGGTTACCACGCCAGAGCGGTATTCTGTCCAGTTCCAGCTTCAGGCTCGACGGCGCCAGGCTGAGCACCAGCAACTCATCACTGCGCAGTTTCTTGCTCGCTCGCACAGCCAGGGCGTCGGGGCCGCTGAGCCGTAGTGCCTGGAAGGTGACTGGCACCTGCGGCGTGAGTTGGGTCGGCACCAGGAGCCACTGGTAGGTCTCGGGGATACGTGCGACGACGACGCTCTCGGCGTTGGCCCGCTGCGCCTCAGCCTGCCTGACCTGGTAGGGTGAAAGGTCGAGGGTCTCGCGCTCGTTGAGGATCGATGTCCAAGCGAGATAGTTGCGCACCGCCGCGTCGAGATCCTGGACGCGGGTCTTGTCGGCGACGAGGAAGACGAGGCTGTTGCGGTAGATCCGTGGGCTGTTGCCACGATACTCCAGGATGGTGCGTGCCGCTACCTCGGCGGCGTTGTCGGCCTCTCGGCTGTGGGCCTGGGTAATGCTCAGTACCACTAGGCGGGCATCGAGGTCGTCGGGTACGTCGGCGCTGGAGCCAGGCAGGGGGTGGATGCGGCTGAAGTTGCCAGTGGTGCGCAGATCGGCGCGTAGGCGCTTGTCGAGCTCGATCGTCACCTTGTCGGGGTCACGCTTGAGCTGCTCGGCGCGGTCCTCGGCCAGCTTGGTGACGGTCGGTTGGGTTGAGTACCAGTAGCGCGGCCCATCCTGGTAGAGGTAGGTCGCTGCAGCCGCCAGGCGGCGCAGGGCGTCACCGAAGAGTGACGGCGACTCGCCCGGCATGACGCAGCCGAGCTTGATCTGCCGATCCTCCATGCCACGATTGGCCGCCTGGGCGGTTGGGGCCGAGCCGAGGTAGATGGTGCGGGCGACGCGGCGTGTGGCGGCATACTTGCCCAGGTTGGGTACTTCGCTATCAATCTGGAGTGGTAGCGAACTAGGGCCGTCGATATCCTTCTCTAGGATCGGCGCCCAGTGGTCGGAGAGGTAGCGGGTCAGTTCGAACTGTACACTCGGCTCGTCGATGGGCACGTTGGCGGGCATGATCAACGGGTTGCGGTCACCCTTCTCCCAAAGACTGTGGATGACTGCCGCCATGAGGCGCAGTACGCCACGGGTGCGCTGAAACTTGACGAGCGTCGACCAGTCGGTGTAGAGGCGGTCGAAGATCTCGGGGTGGATGGGGTAGGCGGCCTTGAGGCGCTGTTCGTAGCTGCTGTCGCGACACTCGGGGGGGAACTCCTGCTGCTGGGTGCGGTAGAGATCGGCGAAGGCACGGGCGACGACGTCGCGATTCTTGAACTGGCCATCTTCAACGAGGGGCTCGAAGAGGCGGCGACGCACGATCTCGAAGCCCTCCTCGGCGCTGGCTGGCCGCCACGAGGACTCGACGCGCCCGACGACGTTGCGCAGCCGATCGAGCGCCTCGCGACCCCGTTGGCCGCCCACTTCGACGTCGTCGGCTTGGGTGTGGGGCGAGCCGGCGGTGTCGGAGGCGGGCAGGCTGATGACGAGCATGCAGCGCTTGGCGAGCTTGGCCGACTCGGTGAGGGCCTGGGCGAAGCTGAATTGGGTCTCGAAGCTCCCCGCCGGTAGGTCGCTCTGGTCGTGCAGTTGGCGCGCGTAGGCGACCCATTCGTCGATCAGGATGAGACAGGGGCCATAGTCGTTGAAGAGGCTGCGTAGGGTATCGCCGGGGTTGGTAGCGCGCTCGTCGTCGAGACGTACGCGCTCGAAGGCGGCGCGCCCGCCGAGTTGCCAGGCTAATTCACCCCAGAGCGTACGTACGACGGTACCATCGGCTTTGATACTCGGGTTGCCGGGCGAGATCTTGTTGCCGACCAGCACGACGCGGCGGGCTATGGGCAGCGTCGTGGTGCCAGCCTCCTGGATCACCCGGTCAATCCCGGCGAGGTCGGTCGCGCTTACCCCACCCGCCATGTGGTAGAGGGCGAGCATCGAGTGGGTCTTGCCGCCACCGAAATTGGTCTGGAGCTGCACAACCGGGTCGCCGCCCTGGCCAGTGAGACGCTGCAGTCCGTTCACCAGCAGGTGGGTGAGGCTCTCGGTCAGGTAGGTACGGCGGAAGAACTCGATCGGGTCACGATACTCGTCGCTACCCTCACCCAGGTGTACCTGCCAGAGATCGGCGGCGAACTCGGCCTGCTGGTAGCGCCCGCTCGCGACGTCCCGGTGGGGTGTGACTACCTCGCGCCAGGGCTTGAGCGTACCGGTGACGCTGCTCTCGATCGCGACCCCGGTCGTCTTGCGCCGCTCGTTGCGCACCTGCTCGTCGAAGCGCAGGCGCAACAATTCTATCTTCATCCGCTCGATCTCGTCGGCCTGGGGCGCCGAGATCGCGCTGAGCAGGCGCGCCGCCGAGTCGAGCACACGGTAGGCATCATCCGTCGAGAAGGGCTCCTGGTGCGCCCACCTGTTGCGGAATTCGCGCAACTCACTCACCAACGAGCGCTCGGCAAAACCGAGCGTCTTGCGAAAAACCTCGTTCCACTGCTCCCATATAAGCTTGAGCAGGGCGGCAATGTCGAGG
The DNA here is from genome assembly GCA_903915775.1 of uncultured Chloroflexota bacterium. Classification (GTDB taxonomy): domain Bacteria; phylum Chloroflexota; class Chloroflexia; order Chloroflexales; family Chloroflexaceae; genus Viridilinea. The sequence goes on from CAIWUD010000184.1 coordinate 3,056, forward strand.
TGGGGCGTATCATCGTCGCGCCAGGTCAACTCGTTGCGCCAACTAGTCGTAACCGCAGTAACCCAGTATTTGCCGTGGTGGGCCTGCAGTTCGCGCTCGATGAAGGGCTGCACACCCTGGCGCAGGAGCTCCATGCTTCTGCCGACGCGCTCGTGGTTGCTGATGGCCATGGGCTACTCCTTATAGTGCTCACCTGCTGCAAGGCGACGTACATCGTTCGGGCAAACATGCTCTACCCTCACGCCATGGGCGGCGAGGGCGTCCTGGTAGTGCAACCAGTCGGTGTCAACCGCATTGAAGATGGGTGGATGGGCCGGGTGGGCGTGGGAGACAGCGACAAACTTGCGGTCAGAACGGTCAAATCGCTCCAGGGCCGGGTCATCAGGAAACTCGGCGAAGTCGTGCCCATCAACAGTGGGCGTGATCAGCACCTGCTCGCAGCGCAGTGGGTTGGCCCAGTTGGTGAGCACCCAGCGGAGGAAGGCATCACCAATACCAGGCTGGCCCGCTTGGTTGAGACGGTGCTTGTACTCCTGAATAATCTTCCAGCTACTGTCGATCACGAGGATGCGCCTGTCCGCTGAGAACTCTGCGATGAGCTGCTGGCAAGCCACGGCACATGGGCGTGATGCCTGATCGGAATGTCCATTGGCCACAATAGGAACGTTGGTGTCGACGATGGCGTGGCTCATTGCCCCTCCCTGAGTTGACGTTTCATAGCGGCATCGCTCATCGCCAGGAGATCACCCATCTCATCACCGAAGAACTCCTTTGGCCAGTTCGTGATGTTGCCAAAAGGGTCGAGATCAAGAGTCTGTAGCTGCGATCTGCCTTGCTTATCGGTGGTGCAGAAGTAGAGCGCAGCCTGCTCATGTCGAAGTTCTTCTTCGGCGATGCGTCGCTGGAGTCGTCGTAGGAGGTGTTCGCTGTGGCTCTCCAGGATAATCTGGATGTTCCGTGTTTTCATGGCATCAATGAACACGTCGGCTAGAGCAGCCTGGACGTGCGGGTGGAGATGGATTTCTGGCTGTTCAAGGATGATGGTGGAACCCTCTGGTGCATAGTAGCAGAGGGTGATCACCGGCAGGATCTGCGAAACACCAAACCCAACATCGGTGATCAGCACTTCAGGAGATTGCGCCGCACGCCGAACCCAAACCTGGTAGAGCTTACTACCCGGAGCGATTAACCGAACCTCAAAGCCTTCGATAAGACCGAGATCCTTCAGCCATTCGGCCACACGTTCTTCAAGAGTCAGGCGCTTGCGGCCTCGCCCACGCGCGAGGCTCTTCCCAGACTCACGGGCTGCCAGGAGTGCATCAATGACCCGCTCACCACGACGGCCCATATCTGTCGGTTGTGATCCTGCCCATGTATACTGACGGCGGGGGTACTCACGCAATGGGCCGAGGTAGAAGATCCGGTTACAGAGTTGCTCAAGTTCAAGCTCAAAATCTGATAGGAAGCCTGCATTTTGATAGTAGGCTCGGGTCTGATCGGGAAACCCATAACACTTTACAGGCGCAGGTAGACCCCAGGCCCGGCCACGCGTACGAACAAATTCAAACCCTGCAGGGCTGCTATACAGTTCGTACTCCATCTTTGTCGGGTTTCTCAGGCGCATGCCAAACTCATGATCGGCGAATTGGTAGGCCATTGCTTCTACCATTGCACGGCCTTGCGGTGCATCAACGGATGGCGCTGGGCTGCTATCTCCGTTTACTCGCCAGATAATGTGTGTTGAGAATGAGAGGGTAGTACCCTGAAAAAGCGTGGCACGTTTCTGCGCAGGGTTGTTAACGTGTAGCGGCTGCGGCAATTGCCACGCGATATGCCAGGCAAGTGGGAGCGTAAGATCGTGCCGGTGCACGAGATCGGGAAGGACACCCAACTCCACCATACTATGCTCATCGCCGAGATTCAATACTTGTGACCGGTCTGATGACTCGGTGGTCTGTTTCAGCATCAAGAGGAGTTGGAGCAGGCTGGTTTTGCCTGAGCTATTGCTTCCAAAGAGCGCAGTGATAGGAGCCAGGCGCATGGGTCCGGTGGCGTGCCATGACTTGAAATTATTAACTTCGAGGCTCGTGATCATCACTATCTCCTCCGCCTACAGCTCCATCCCCTGCTGCCTCAGCGCCTCACCCTGCTGCCCCTGTGACAGCCGCGCCATCTCGGACCAGCTCTGCACGAGGCTGTTGTAGGCCTGTGCCTCGGCGGCGCGCTTCCTACGTTCGCAGATCGCGTAGAGGCGGTAGGCCAACTCGCGGGCGATGTCGGCCTGCGCCCCCAGTTGCGCCAGCAGCTCCGCGGCCCGCTGCTCGCCCTGCTCTAACACCCGTACCAGGTGGTGGGTCATCTCCCAGACGGTCAGGCGGCTGTCGCTGCTCGGATCCCAGTGCGCGGGCAGCTCGTCAGGCCGTAGCAGGCGTACCTTGCCGACGCTCGCACTGATCAGGCCGGCGTTGACCATGCCGCCGACGCTGGTATTCTTGGCCTTGGAGAGGGTCTCGGCGACGCCATACTCACCGGTGGCGAAGCCATACTGCTCAAACCAGGCCAAGGCCCAGCGCGTATCGGCGTCGAAGTCGCCCTCCTGCTCGGCGAGGAGCTCGTCGAGCGTGTTGTTGATCAGCTTCAGCGCCTCGCGCACGCTGAGGGGCTTGCCGGTGGTATCGATCACCTTGCCGTAACGGGTGAAGACCGCCATGCCCGGGCCGATCGCGGCCTGGGCGAGATCGACCGGGGCGATGTTGCCCTGCTGCAAGCGGCGCAGCGCCACCGGTAGCTCGGCCTTGAGCGCAGCCACAAAGTCGCGGCGTGTGGCAGTCGGCGCCTCCTTGGGCCGCGTGCGGCAGACGAGCACGATTGAGGAGGCGAGGGCGTTGGTGCCGAGGCTGATTGTTCTGGCTTCACGCTCAGTGCGTACTGGCCATGTGCCACTGATAGCAAATCCAGACTGGCAAACTGCCTCAAGGAATGTCTCCCAACCGGTACTGAGTGGGATGTTGGTGCGTTCGTCTGAAGGGAGCGCATCGCCAGCAGGACTTTCCGTTTGTTTCACGGCATAGTAGATCGTGATGGGAATTGTGGGATGTGCATCCTGGGCGAGATGTCGCATGACGTGAGTCATACCCTCAAGAAAGAATTTATCTGCATTGAGCTTGCCACCATGGCGATAGGGGGTGGCGACCAACTCCTCGGCTTTGGGTACGGCGAGGGTGTTGAAGAGATCGGGAAATACTGGGCGCAAGGTACGGCGCAGCCAGACGTAGAAGAAGTCGGAGAGGTCGGCGTAGCCGATTGCATCATAGTAGGGCGGGTCTGTGCTTATAAATTTACATAATAAATTACCTGTAATAAAACGTTCCGATGCGTTATGTTGAGTTGCAATTCCATTTATCATTGCTGGTAAGGAGTCAATGACTTCGGCAATCCACTCAATCGCATCCAGAAAATTACGGGTACTTGATGAAAATGGATTCACCTCAGCATAATCCCAGATCATAGGGAGTGCTTGGCGCGCATAAGCACCGGCGACAAAGTCGCCGGTGCTTTGCCATCTTGATAGTGAACACCAACTCTCTGCTCCGCGGTCCACCGCAAACCCCACATACACCCCTACCGCATCGGCATAGGCCCGTGCACCGGAGCCACCGGCGGCGAGGGGAACTTCGTCGGA
>CAIWUD010000185.1 GCA_903915775.1 uncultured Chloroflexota bacterium
CGAACATTATCAATAGTACGAGCGATGTCGAGGGCCTCGCGGAATACGTCAACCTGCTCGTGCGGAGGGAGGAAGGGAGCGAGGGTGCATAATGCTTCGGCGCGGTACCGACCATCAACAATAGCGCGCGCGGCGTCGGTGGCGGTGCGAAGCAGTTCCAGAGGCAAGTGGGGGGCAAGGATGCTTAGTACGTTAGCACGTCCGCCCGCTCCATCAAAGGCGCTGGCGACGTCTAGGGCTCGCATCCAAGGCAAGCGAATCCCCGCTTCTAGCAGTGCTTTGATGCACGCGGCCTGTTGTTTACTGTCCGGCATCTGGGCAATCTGTTCAAGGGCTACTGCGGGGCTCCACTTCCCCTCCGGTGTCCCTACCTGTACCAGTTGTACCAGTAACTCTGGTTGCAGGTTCCCGCTCCGGCTGCGTAGGCTTCCCTCGATCAGTCCGCAGCGAAAGGCCAGCGCAATGTCTCCCGTTGCTTCCGCACGTTGCCAGAGCAATCCGAGATCGCCTAGATACCCGCTATCGCTACCCTCTTGGGCAAACCGTGCGGCATGCCAAGGCTGGACGGAACGACCATGAGGACTACTCGGGATGATCTCCGTCACTACCTGCTGGATCCTTTCCCACTGCCCTGCCTCCCGCAGGTGCAGAAGCCAGAACTGGCGCACGTAGTCGGGCAAGGGCTGGGTGCGGTCGGCGTACCACGCATCACCATAGGCGATCAGCCGTTGCTGCAGCGCTGCTCGCTCCTCCTCCGCGTAGATCTGCTCCAGAAAGAGCTCCCGCAGCCGTTGGTGGCTAAAGATAAAGCTCTGTTGTTCCTCTCCGATCGTTCCGATGGAGATGATGAAGCGTGAGACGGCATCATCACGTACGGCGTCCCCGATCAAGGTTGGTTCCACAAAGACATCCGGCGCTACCGCACGGAGGTCTGCGCTGCTGAGGGGACCGTACGCCGCAGCACAGAGGGCTAGCAGTGTGCGAACGGTGCGGTTCCCTTGCTGCCGAGCGTCGAGAGTTGCAACCCACTCGTGGAGGAAGGCCTCGAGTCCGGGTGGGCGCTGGGTGAGCGAAGCGAGGGTGAGTACCCCATCTCGCAGTGCCTTAATCAGCAGCTTGGTGGTCAACGGGTCACCCTCGCTCACGCGGTAAAAGGCATCAACCACCGTTGGGTCAGACGCCTCAACGATACCGAACTGTCGGAGTAGTGCCCCCACGGCGCGACGCTCTAGGCGTGGTAGGTCGAGGTGAGTGACCGCTGCAGGCTCCCAGCCTAGTGCGGCACACCAGTCGTCACGCGACATCAGCGCCCGTTGCCGTGCCGCTACCACAAACTTCAGCCCGGGTTGCGGTGGCACGGCAACGAGCGACCCGAATGTCCACCCGGTAGCCTCGTCCACACCATCGATGATGACCACCACGTGCATACCAGGGGGCAGTGGTCGGCGCAGGTAGTCGTTCACCAACGCTCGAAGGTGATGCGGTGCCTGGTTGTAGTGTGGGAACGACTCGGCCTCACCGTGGAGCGTTGCCAACTGCTGTGCCAAGATGCGCAGCGTGATCCCCTCGCTCGCTGTCTGGTAGCGAATGCTGATGGGGACAACGATGACATGCCACTGGGCTGCCAGTTGAACCTGACGAGCCCAGTGCAGGAGGAGGGCTGTCTTGCCCAGACCTGTGGGGGCGACGAGGAGCCCAAGGGGCTGTGTGGGATCAGCGAGGAAGGCATTGAGCCTGGCCAGTTCAGCGTCGCGTCCACCAAAGACGGCGGTGTAGTCGGCAAACAGTAGGTGCACACGGGCGCGAAGGGTAGGCGGCAGGGCGTGGAGCAGTAGTTGGAAGGGAGCGGGTAGCTGGGCACGGCTCATTGTTGCTCCTCATTCATGGTATGGGTGATGTATGGGTGAGCGAGGTCAACCCTGTGGCGTGTCACTCAGCAGGTTGACCCTCTCTGGATACTATATTGGTGTGCGATTGCACGTAATTGATTGATTGACCGTAACGTATGATAGCATACAGAAGCACACGGATAGAGGAGGTAATCACGTAGCGAATCTGGATCGGCATTGGGTGCAACGGAGCAAGTCTCGCTCGGTGAGCCGCAGGGAACGAACAGGGTGAGGGATGTGGTATTGAACATATGTTCGTATTATGGTATGATGAGACC
>CAIWUD010000186.1 GCA_903915775.1 uncultured Chloroflexota bacterium
GAAGAGAGCGTCGCGGCGATCCTTGCTGCCGGAGGGCGGGGACAGGCGATGCAGGCCGATGTGGCCGACCCGACCGCGGTGGAAGCGATGGTCAAGACGGTCATCAAGGAGCATGGTCGTCTGGACATCCTGGTCAATAATGCGGGCATCACGCGTGACAATCTGTTGTTGCGCATGAAGGACGAAGAGTTTGACCAGGTGCTCACCACCAACCTCCGTGGGGTCTTTGTCTGTACGCGGGCCGTGCTGCGCCAGATGAGCAAGCAGCGTTCCGGACGGATCATCAACATCACCTCAGTCATCGGTCTGATTGGGAACAGTGGGCAGGCGAACTATGCTGCGGCCAAGGCCGGGGTCATCGGCTTCACGCGCTCGACGGCTCGCGAAATCGCGAGCCGTGGGGTGACCGTGAACGCGGTAGCCCCGGGCTTCATCGAGACGGAGATGACTGCCGTGCTCAATGAGGAGACGCGTAAGGCGATCCTGGGGAGTATTCCCCTCGGACGTTTCGGCCAACCAGAAGAGGTGGCTCGTCTAGTCTGTTTTCTTGCCTCAGATGCAGCGGCGTACATCACAGGACAGACCATGACCGTCGATGGTGGCATGGTGATGGCGTAGGGGGCGATCGTATGCTCAACAAAGTATTGGTTGCCAATCGTGGCGAAATTGCGGTACGGATTGTGCGGGCCTGTCAAGAGCTCGGGATCAAGAGTGTCGTCGCCTTCAGTGAGGCGGATCGCGACTCACTGGCGGTACGTCTGGCTGACGAGGCGGTCTGTATTGGGCCGCCCCAAGCGGCCCGTTCATACCTCAACCCACCAGCGCTGATCAGTGCCGCACTCATCACCGGTTGTGATGCGGTTCATCCCGGCTACGGGTTTCTCTCCGAGAACCCCTACTTCGCCGAGATGTGCGTGGATTGCAAACTCAAGTTCATCGGTCCGACTGCTACTACCATGCGCCTCATGGGGGACAAGTCGATCGGACGCCAGACCATGCGCACTGCTCAGGTGCCGACCGTACCCGGTTCGGAGGGCGAGCTACGCGGGGTGGAAGAGGCGGTCGATATTGCACGCCAGATTGGCTATCCGGTGCTACTCAAACCCTCGGCGGGAGGGGGAGGGCGAGGGATGCGCGTCGCCTACGATGAGAGCGACCTGGTACGCGCCTACCCCACCGCTCGTGCCGAGGCGGAGGCCGCCTTCGGACGGGGCGACCTGCTCCTGGAGAAGTATCTGATCAAGGTACGCCACGTCGAGATCCAGGTTCTGGCCGACCAGCATGGCCATGCTATTCACCTCGGTGAGCGTGACTGCTCAGCTCAGCGCCGCCACCAGAAGATCCTGGAGGAGTCGCCTTCGCCAATCATTAGCCCCGAGATGCGGGCAAAGATGGGCCACGATGCGCTCAAGGGCGTCACCTCCATCGGCTACACCAACGCCGGTACGCTCGAATTCCTGGTCGACCAGGAGGGGAACTACTACTTCATCGAGATGAATACGCGCATTCAGGTTGAACATCCCGTAACCGAACAGGTGACGGGTATCGATCTGGTGCGCTGGCAGCTGATGATCGCTGCCGGCGAACGCTTGACGCTCCAGCAGAATGATATTAGAATGGCGCGGCACGCCATCGAGTGTCGTATCAATGCAGAAGATCCGGAGCGAGATTTTCTGCCGGCTGGGGGCGAAGTGGAGTTCTACTTGCCTCCCGGTGGTCCTGGGGGTGCGTGTAGATTCACACCTCTACTCCGGCTACAATCCGCCCGGGAACTACGACTCGCTCCTGGCGAAGCTGATAACGTTCGGTGAAACGCGTGATGATGCCCTGAATCGGATGCGTCGCGCACTCCATGAGTGCATCATTACTGGGATCAAGACGAATATTCCCTTCCACTTGGTGCTGATCGACGATCCGGACTTCCGAGCTGCACGGCATCACACTGGCTACGTAGCAGAACTGCTGCGGCGCTGGAAGGAAGAGCGCGCTGCCGCACTGGTGTAAGCTACTAGGTAGTCTGATGAGGGTCGTCGTATGCAGAGCTTCGCCCCGTCCGCAGCCCTCCCAGCCCCGATCTGTGGCGTAGCATCGGATAGACCCCTAGAGCCAGGGAGGTTCTCCGTGGGTAGTCTGCGTCACCAGGTGCGCATTGCGGCCCTGCAGATTCTCTTTGAAGTGGATGCAACCGACCATGCCATCGATCAGGTCTATACGCGCTACCAGGCTGATGAACCGCTCACGGCCGACGGCATGCGCTTCTTACGGGGAATCGTTTTTGGCGCGTGGGAGCATCGTTCGTACCTCGATCGGATCATTGAGGAGGCCGCACCAAACTGGCCGATTACTCAGATGCCCGGTGTTGATAAGGCTATTCTACGGATCGCTATCTTTGAACTGTTGATTGATGATCTGGAGAAGACTCCGATTAAGGCGGTGATTAATGAGGCCGTTGAGCTAGCAAAACAGTTCGGAAGCGATAACTCGAGTCGCTTCGTCAACGGGGTGCTTGGCACCGTGGTCAGCCGGTATCGTCCGGGTAGTGATGAGCCATAGAAAGGGATAGACACCCATGTCTTCGTCTGAGCTTGAGGAACGTTTGAAGAAAATCGTCGCCGAGCAACTGGGCGTCGATGAGAGCCAGGTTGTCCCCGGTGCGCACTTTGCAAAGGATCTGAATGCCGACTCGCTCGATCTCGTCGAACTGATCATGTCGATCGAGGAGGAGTTCGGTATTGAGATCGGCGACGATGATGCGGCAAAAATTGAGACGGTCAATGATGCGCTGCACTACCTTGAGACAAAGCCTACCGCCCAGGAGTAGCTATCAGGCTCCCTGACGAGGTGGGGTAGTTGTGGTACAGTAGAGAGAAGCAACTACTGCATTGGGGAGGGCGTTGCCCTCCCCAATGTCTTATCTCGACCTATGGTGGAAGTGGGAAGACCAAAAGCTCTCCCCATCATGGTCATATGCGGTCTAACCGCTTGAGAGTCTATGAACCTAGAGAAGCTCATGGCTGACCCGCGGTACTTCGTGCTCCTCTACGGTACGACACCGCCACGGGCCGATGCTCCTGCTGAGAAAGTCGTTCATGCGGCTACCCGCCTGGCCGGGCGAGTGGCCGACCTTCCCCTGGATGGACTGGTTGTCTATGATGTCCAGGATGAGGCTGCCCGCGTCAGTGAGCCGCGACCATTCCCCTTTCTCCCCACCCTCGATGCCCCAACCTACGGCCAGATCCTGAGCCAACAGACGGGTAAGAGCGTAGTTACCTACAAGTGTATTGCCACGGAGAGTGAAGCGAGTTGGTCAGGATGGCTCGACCGTGCCCACGAGCAGCATGGGGTGCGTTTCCTCTCACTGGTTGGCATGGCGAGCTCGCGTGATAGTGCTAAGGGCATCGGACTACCGCGCGCCACTGCTATTGCAGCAGAGCATCCAGGGCGCTTTGTGCTGGGTGGTGTCACTATTGCTGAACGCCACACCCCCGCCCGTAGTGAAAGTCTGCGGCTGATCGCCAAAGCGGGCCAAGGTTGCCGCTACTTCATCTCACAGGCGATCTACGATGCGACGCCCACGATCAGCTTGCTCAGGGACTACGCCCGTGACTGTGCCGATCAAGGGGTTGAGCCGCGCCGCATCGTGCTCGATTTTGTACCCGTGGGGCGCCCCCAGACGATGCGCTTCATGCGCTGGCTGGGGATTGCCATTCCTGATGCCACTGCCTCGGCTATCCTGAACGATCCGGCACCACTCAGCCGTTCCATCGCCATCTGTCGTGATCTCCTGCGCACGATCCTGGATCAACCCTACGTCGACCGTATTCCGCTCGGTTTGACGATCGAGAGTGTCTCGATCAACCGTGAAGAGATTGGCGCCACGATCGAGCTCCTGCACACCCTGCGCGAGGTTGCCCGCGAACGGGGATTGCCAGTCACGGCATAGTGGCCTTGTAGGGAGATGTAACTGTTCACTTTTGAGGTAGGCCAACCGGGCAACCACGGGGGGTTGCCCCAACAGTTCGCGGCTAAGCCCACAGCTCGGTATTATGCTTCAACAGATCAACAGCTGGATACGGGATCGGGCCGATGGGTTTTTTGGCTCACCCTTCGGGGCAACGTTCATTCGTACCACGATCCGGCCACTCGACCATCTCTTCTATCGGCTGAGTGGGCGACGCTTCCTCTTCCTCAACGCCTTTATACCGACCCTCATGCTGACGAGCATCGGTGCCAAGAGTGGTCAATCCCGTACCGTACCTCTGCTCTACCTACGTGATGGCGTACGGATCGTGTTGATTGCGTCGAACTACGGACGGGGTAGCCATCCGGCCTGGTACTATAACCTACAGGCCAACCCCAGTTGCACACTCACGATCGCTGGTCGTGAGCAGGCCTACCTCGCCCGCGAGGCCGACGGCGTCGAACGTGATCAGCTCTGGCAACGTGCTCTGGAGCTCTACGGCGGCTACGAAGCCTACCAGAGACGCGCGGCAGACCGGCGCATCCCGGTGATGATCCTGGAGTCGGTGCGCTAAGCTAAGAGGAAGGAGCTAGCAGAGATGGAACAGAAGCCCTCTCCAGGCGATGCGAATCGCACCTATCTGAGCATCATCGGCACAACGCTCCTCCTCTGTTTCGCCTGGTTGTTGACCGGAAGCCTCGTGCTGACGCTGATGATCATTGCCTTGGGGATGTTACACCTAGCTCGCTACTTCCCCGACGCAGAGGCGATCATCAGCCGTGATCCGCTGCTGGTCTGGTTGCGCCGCACCTCTCCGGTGATCATCATCGTGATTACGGCGATCGTCTTTTTTGCTGGCCTCCGCCGTTAGTGGTTCAAGCCGCCTTGACACTCCTGCGGGAGGTGCCCAACCTAGCCTTGGCAGTGGTAGACTGTAAAATCGGCGTAGCCGAAATGGCCGCCTGCGCTTAGGAGCAGTACTCAGAGCGCTCGAGTGGTATAATAAGGGGCGCAGCGGTCGGTGCCATGAACCGCGCGGAGATTGACCAGGCGATCCGCGAACAGGAGCTAGCCTGAGCCTGTGGCCCGCCTGTACGCGAACGAGAACTTCCCGCTGCGCGTCGTCGAGGCTTTGCGCCAACTCGGCCACGATGTGCTGACTGTCCACCACGCGCAGGCGCACCAGGATTTGCCCCCCCTCTCCCGCGTGCGGGAGAGAGGTCGGGGGTGAGGGCCTCGCGGTCGGGCACGGAGACCGGGATGCCCTCCTTGAGCAGGCGGTAGATCTCGCGGTTAGCGGCCACCAAGCTCATCGCCGAACGGTCGCGGGCCAGTTCGTCGCTGGCGGTCTGGATCGCCTCGGCGGGTAGGCCCGGGTTGAGCCGGGTGAGCGCAGCCCGCAGGCGATCGGTCAGCACCACCTCGCCCTTGGTCTCGCGGTCGAGCCAGATTCGCCCCTCGTCCTCTGGGAGAGGGGTCGGGGGTGAGGGGCCGAAGGTCGCCTCCAGCGCCGACACCGTCTGCCAGCCCAGTTCCGTAAACAATCCAATGGCAGGTTGTTCAACGAGTTGGTTTTCGGTGTAGGCGTGGGGGGTCATGAAGCATCACTTTCGTAGTGGAGCTTGCAAACTCTACAAGCAAATTTGTGGAGTATACATCTAAAAAAGACTCCACAAAGCACTTTGTTACTATTGCAGACTCCTCAACCATTTCAGAGGACTTCCCGACCTTCGGCCAGATTAATCAGTCTGGGGAAGCACAGCGTCGCTGGTCGTCGGCCACTGCCAGAGTATCCTCTCCAAAAGCGCTGGGCAGCGGGTGACGACATGGTAAAGATCTGGTAAACTCCCTGCATATGCAGATGCCTGATATCAACCTCGACACGATGACCGATCTGGCGACGCGTCAGATCGAGATCCCGTTGCTGAACCTCATTGAGGCACAGGCGGCGGACATTGCCGCCCTGCGCGCCGAGAACCAGCAGCTGCGTGATGAGAACGCTAGGGAAAAGGGTACTATAATGCTGCTGTTGGGCAGAGAAGGGGTGCCCTCAGAGATAGGAGCAGATCTCCATGCGCCACGTGCGTGCGCTGATGCTGGGAATAGCCCTAATTGCTCTCGTTCTGGCCTGTGGTGGCTTTGTGACGCTGAGTGAACTGCGTGCCCCTGCAGCAACTGAGGGTGATCCGGTCGAATTTGTGATCGAACCGGGTACGACGACATCCGAGATCGCAACCAATCTGCGTGCCGATGGACTCATCCGCCAACCGGTGCTCTTTACCCTTTTGAGCCGGACGCAGGGCCTTGATGGGAAGTTTCAGGCAGGACGTTACGTGCTCAGCCCGACGATGACGATGAGCCAGATCATGATCGCGCTCCAGAAGAGTCAGGTTGAGGATGTCCAGGTGACGCTTCGCGAAGGGTTGCGCCTGGAGGAGATCGCCACAACTCTGGAAGCGGCAGGTATTGTCGGGAGTGAGGCCTTCCTAGCCGTGGCTCGTGACGGTGAGCGCTTTCGCGACCAGTACTTCCTGCTGAACCAACTCCCATCAGGTAGCAGCCTCGAGGGCTACCTTTTTCCCGATACCTATCGCTTCGAACGGAACAGTGAGCCTGATCAGGTTGTTCGAACCATGCTCGATCGGTTTGCCGAGCAGTATGCCACGATTGAGCGTGCGGTGCAGGTGCCTGATGCAACGGTTCACGCCATTGTGACGATGGCCTCGATTGTGCAGCGTGAAGCAGCGCTTGAGGCTGAGATGGCCCTGATTGCCGGGGTCTTCTGGAATCGGCTGAAGCCCGAGAATGCCCCCATTGTTGGCGGTGGCCAACTCGGCGCTGATGCAACCCTCCAGTACGCTCTGGGCTACAGTGATAACGAGGGTACCTGGTGGCGCAAGAACATTACGGTGGCCGATCTCCAATTCGCCAGTGCCTACAATACACGGCGGCAGGCGGGGCTGCCACCAGGGCCGATCGCAACCCCCGGTCTGGCTGCCCTGACTGCAGCCGCACAGCCTGATGATGACGCAGGCTACCTCTTCTTTGTCGCCGCGTGCGCTCGTGATGGTAGCCACCAGTTCAGTGCCA
>CAIWUD010000187.1 GCA_903915775.1 uncultured Chloroflexota bacterium
CCTTCACCCCACCGGCGGCATCAGTGGCACGCACCGTCAGTAGGCGGCCCTGGGCAAAGCCACTGCTGATAGCCTCCTGAAGGCCCAGCACAGCGTAGAGCTCCGTGCCACTCAGTTCCAGCGTTGCCGCACTCTGCCCGGGCAGGAACTGGAGCGGCAACACGCCCATGCCAACCAGGTTGGAGCGGTGGATACGCTCGTAGCTTTCGGCGATCACCGCCTTGATCCCCTGTAGGTAGGGGCCCTTCGCAGCCCAGTCACGGCTCGAGCCCGAACCATACTCTTTACCAGCGATAATCAGCAGCGGCGTCCCATCAGCCTTGTAGCGCATGGCCGCATCGTAGAGCGCCATCACCTCGCCGGTGGGCAGGTAGGGAGCAAAAGCACCCTCCGTCCCGGGGGCCAAACGGTTGCGCAGCCGCACGTTGGCGAAGGTACCGCGCACCATCACCTCATCGTTACCACGTCGCGAACCATAGCTATTAAAATCCTTTGGCTCCACGCCATGCTCGATCAGGTAGCGACCCGCTGGTGAACTCGCTTTGATGCTACCCGCCGGACTGATATGGTCGGTGGTGATGCTATCGCCCAGTACCGCCAGCACGCGAGCCCCCTCGATCGCTGCTACCTGGGTCGGCGCCTCCTCACGCATCCCGTCAAAGTAGGGTGGACGGCGCACGTAGGTGCTCGTTGCCTCCCAGGCGAAGCGATCGCCTGCGGGCACTGCGATATGCTCCCACTGCTCATCACCCACAAAGACCGCGGCGTAACTGCGCTGGAACATCTCCGACTGGATGGCCTCGCCCATCACCCGCTGCACCTCGGCCTGGCTGGGCCAGATATCCCGGAGGTAGACGGGTTGCCCATCACGACCATGGCCCAACGGCTCACTGTTCAGATCGATATCAATGCGCCCAGCAAGCGCATAGGCTACAACGAGGGGCGGGCTCATCAGGAAGTTCGCCTTTACCTCACTCTGTACCCGACCCTCAAAGTTGCGGTTCCCCGAGAGAACCGAGGCCACCACCAGGTTCCCCTGCTCGATCGCCCCACTCACCTCAGTGGGCAGCGGGCCCGAGTTGCCGATACAGGTCGTGCAGCCATAACCGACCGTATTGAAGCGCAGCGCATCGAGGTAGTGATCCAGACCAGCCTGCTGCAGATACTCGGTCACCACCTTTGAGCCAGGGGCCAAGGATGGCTTCACCCAGGGCTGGGTCTGCAGGCCACGCTCAACCGCCTTCTTCGCGACGAGGCCCGCGGCCAGCATCACCGATGGGTTCGAGGTGTTGGTACAGCTCGTGATTGCCGCGATCACCACTGAGCCGTGGTGCAGTTCGTGCTCCTCATCCTCCAGGGTCAGTGTTGCGCTCGCGTGCAGCGCCGCCGGCTCCGGAGCACCCTTCGGGCTGAGGATCCCTGGCAGGGCCGAGGCGAACGCTGGAGCGACCCTGCCCAGGGTGATCCGATCCTGCGGTCGGCGCGGTCCAGCCACGCTCGGCTCAACGGTGGCGAGATCAAGTTCGAGGATCGAGCTGTACTCTGCCTGCGGGGTATGGGCATCGTGGAAAAGTCCCTGCGCCTTCATGTAGGCCTCAACCAGGGCGATCCGCTCCTCACTACGCCCCGAGAAGCGCAGGTAGCGCAGGGTCTCCTCGTCCACCGGGAAGATGCCACAGGTCGCGCCATACTCGGGGGCCATATTTGCAATCGTCGCCCGATCGGCCAAGGGCAGATGGGCCAATCCAGGGCCGAAGAACTCCACAAACTTGCCCACCACCCCATGCTTGCGCAGCAACTCGGTGACGGTCAACACCAGGTCGGTAGCGGTCGCTCCCTCGGGCAGCGAACCGATCAACTTGAAGCCCACCACCTGTGGGATGAGCATCGAAACTGGTTGGCCAAGCATGGCCGCCTCGGCCTCAATCCCACCCACACCCCAGCCCAGTACCCCCAGGCCATTGATCATCGTCGTATGGCTATCAGTACCGACAAGGGTATCTGGGTAGGCCTGTAGCGGACCAGTCGCCGCGAGATTCTCATCACTCGTAAAGACCACCCGCGCCAGATACTCCAGGTTGACCTGGTGCACAATGCCATTACCAGGGGGCACCACCTTGAAGTTCTGAAACGCCGTCTGGCCCCAGCGAAGAAAGGCGTAACGCTCCTTATTGCGCTCAAACTCCAACTCTTTATTGATCAGCAGCGCAGCCTCTGAGCCAAAGGCGTCCACCTGCACCGAGTGATCGATCACGAGTTCGACCGGCTGCAGCGGATTGATCAACGCGGGGTCACCACCCATCACCGCCATCGCATCGCGCATCGCGGCGAGATCCACAACACAGGGCACCCCGGTAAAGTCCTGGAGAATAACCCGTGCGGGGGTGAAGGCGACCTCGCGATCAGGCTCAGCCTGGGGCTGCCAATGGGCCAGTGCCCGAATATCATCGGCCGGTACCGAACGTCCATTCTCCGTGCGTAGGAGATTCTCGAGGAGGATGCGTAGCGAGTAAGGGAGGCGATCCAGGTTGATACCGTGCTGGGTCAGGGCGTCCAGCCGATAGATCTCGTACGCTCGTTCACCAACAGTAAGGGTTGCACGAGCACCGAAGCTGTTGTTCATACAGAGCCTTTCCTCTAGCTTAGGCAAGGCGATACCGCGGGGCAGGCCTTTCAGTGCCCCAATTATAACGCATATCAGTGCGCACCGCGCCATCCAGCGTCGACTACGCCAACTCGACCGTTTGCCCCCCGCGGGGATCCGTTTACCGCATGCCCTACGCCCCGGTCGCCGACTCCTCGCCAGTGGGTGGAGTGCAGAGGCGGCAGACCTGGAAGGGAATACCAGCTTCGCTGAGGGTACGGATCTGCTCACGACGACCGCAGTAGCGGCATACGGAGAGATTCTCGATATCATCGGCAGGCCAGAGTTGTGGGGTCAGGGTGAGCGCCATCGGCTCCTCAACGGAGAGGGTGGCGATCTTCACACAGACGGCTGCCGGAAAGAGCTCAGCGACACGGGCAACGATCCTGTGCAGGTGGGAGTAGACCTCATCGCCCACCTGGATGCCCTGCATACGCGGGTGTTGCCGGATCTTCATAGGCTTTGCAGCTGAGCGATCAGTCGCTGAAGGTCGCTACGATCCAGGGCGAAGCGCGGGTCGTCACCAAACATCAGTGCATCCAGCACATCCATGATGCACTCAGCCTCGGCAGGCGGGAGATCATCCTCGGCCTGCTCGATCGCGTAGAACTGGTTGAAGGCCCAGGCTGCGAGCGCCGCTGCGTCGATCGCTCCGGCTAGGTGCTGCTCGATCTGGGCAATAGTTGCGCTACGTACCATAGGTATGTATAGCCCTGAAAA
>CAIWUD010000188.1 GCA_903915775.1 uncultured Chloroflexota bacterium
ACCGCTTCGCGACTCACGAATGGGTCGAGGAGATCATCAAAGCAGAACCAGGCCTGCGTAGCAAGTCGTCTTTTGATCCGTCTACTCACCTCACCTACCGTAAGGCGGGGACCCAGACTGATCAGTGCAACTGCCTCCACCGGCAGGGTCAACTGGCGACGGCGTTGCAGCGCCGCAAGCAGATCAGCGGGGGTATAGGTAGCCGTCGGGGGGGGGCGATCGAGATCAGCAAAGGTGAGTGGAACTGGGCGCGGAAAGCTCGCTCGATCCTGCTCCTGCCGTGTATTGAGTAGCAGCGCCACCTGCTGGTAACGCCGATAGAGACGTAGCTGCTCGGCCAATGTTTCGGCATCGGGATCGGCAGAGGCTGTGCGTTGATGAGCCGTAGGACGTGGCAAGAGCACACGTGATTTGATCAAGAGGAGCCGGGCAGCCAGGCTGACAAACTCCGCAAGGGCCTGTGGCTCGGGATGCTCCAGCGAGCGGACGTGGGCCAAATAGTGATCGGCCACCTGGGCAAGGGCAATCGTCGTGATATCCAACTCTTCGCGCTCGATAAGCCGCAGCAGCAGATCCAGCGGCCCAGTGAAGCCGGAGAGGGTAATGGTGTATATGTCAGTGCTGCTCATCGGCCCACTTCAAGAGGGCAGCATAGCCATCGGGAGCAGGATCGTGGTAGTGGCGCATGGTAAGCACCATCACTGGCGGGCTCCCAGCTGCGGCTGCCATGCGTGCCCCACGCCAGGCATGTTCTGCATAGGTACGGATGGGAGTAAGGGGGCCACCCGTCCGAACCAGAGCAAGGTAGAGTCCGGGTAACCGCTTGAGGAGCGTTGCAGCCATATACCAACCCAGGTGCATCGGATGGCCAGTATCACTCACCTTACCACAATCATGGATCAATGCAGCCCGTAGGAGAAGCGGATCGTGGTGACCAGCCGCGTACAGGGTCTGGTAGACATCCAGACAGTGGCGCTGATCGTAGGTAGGCATGGCGAGGAAGAGGCGCAGCTCGGCCGGGGTGAGCCGGGCAGCAACCATGACCAACTCCTCGCTACTGATGCGAGCAGCGATCGCCGCCACGAACTGCCGTACGCGATAGGGGAGAGCGCGTGTCATAAGGCCTGTTTCACACAAGCTTGACTAGGGTATGGGTACGAGTGGCGAGACGAAGCCCGTTGTTGTTATCGGGGTCGATGTCGTTGCGGTAGGCGCAACGGGCCTTGCCGTAGTGGTTGTTCTACGCGCCGCCACGCAGCATGTTGTCGGCCAGTTCCGCCCCCAATTATAGCTCACTCGATCGTTGGCATCCAGTGGACGCAGGTGGCGCTCGACAAAACCAGACAGGCGATCAGCTAGCCCCGCGAAGGGGCGCCTAGCGACGTGGTAACCTCCTTCGTGCTATCATGGTGCAGATCCGAATGGGGAAAACTGGAGGTAGAACGCTGAAATTGAAGGGGTTTGCAATGACCGCACAGCCGAAGCGCTCGTTCACCGAAGCAGAGTATCTTGCATTTGAACAAGCGAGCGAACACAAGCACGAATACTATCAGGGTGCAATCTACGCAATGACGGGAGGAACCGAGTTCCATACGTTGTTGGCCGGAAATACCTATGCAGCGTTGCATGCCCAACTCCGCCGCCGTGAGTGTCGGGTCTACACCAGTGATCAGCGGATCAAGGTTATAGCCACCGGGCTACATACCTACCCCGATGTCACCGTAGTATGTGGAGCGCCCCAATTTGTTGAGGCTTCACGGCTCACCCTGATTAATCCAACGCTCATTGTTGAGGTCTTGTCACCATCCACCGAGCGCTACGATCGCGGGATGAAGTTTCGCCACTATCGCATGATCCCGTCGTTACACGATTACCTACTGATTGCGCAGGATGATCAGCGAATTGAGCACTATAGCCGACAGGATAGTGCGATTTGGCAGCTGTATGAAGCGGTAGGCATGGCTACGCAGATCACGCTGCGATCGATAGGTTGTGTGCTTGCGCTGGCAGATGTGTATGAAAAAGTTGAACTAGAGCCAAATAAGCCTGGGATTACCCGCGAGGTGGAAGATAGTGAGGCACTGTAGCGAATGCTGACCGCGCGGAATGCGCCGCAAGCCGCCGCCCTTTCGGGCGTGTGGTTAGGCGCATTTCTCGTTGGCTTGAGCCAAAACAGTGGGATGTCGCGTAACGTTTCGGGAGGTCGGATGGCCGCTGTATTAGAACGCCATGTGCTCGCCAAGTGAGGTTACCGTAGCAGGCTTTCTGGCCTATTTTCCGAAAACATACGCCACACCCCCGGTTCGCTCTCCGTTTGCCCGCCCCCCATGCTTATGCTATACTGATCGGCGGTGTTTAGGTACACCAAATACACACACCCCCTCACATGGTCTGCTCCTGCCGGTATACCGGTGCAGCCAACAGAAAGGGCGGGGTGGCGGCTGGAATTATCCAGATCTAAGGAGCAACAGGAGTATCATGACCCAGACAGCTGCGCCACGCGTCGTCTCAATCAAGGCTCTCCTCGAGGCGGGGGCACACTTCGGTCACCAGACCAACCGCTGGAACCCGAAGATGCGGCCCTACATTTTTACCGCGCGTAACGGCATCCATATCATCGATCTCCAGAAGACCGTGTACGGTCTGACGAGTGCGTACAACTTCATCACCGATTTGACCGCACGGGGTGAGAAGGTGCTCTTCGTTGGTACCAAGAAGCAGGCCCAAGAGGCCGTCGCCGAAGAGGCCAGCCGCTCAGGGCAGTACTACATCACCCAGCGCTGGCTTGGTGGCACGCTCACCAACTTCACCACGATCAAGGCTAGGCTCAAGCGCCTCGCCGACCTGGAGGCCCAGCGCGACCGGGGTGATTTTAGTCGTCTGACCAAGGCTGAGGGGCTCAAGCTCGAAGAGGAGATCAACAAGCTCAACCGGGTCTTTGGTGGAATCAAGACGATGGATCGGCTGCCTGGCGCCATTTTCATCATTGACCCGCACAAAGAGGAGCTGGCGGTCAAAGAGGCCGCGACGGTTGGCGTACCGATCGTCGCCATGGTTGACACGAACTGTAACCCCGATCCGATCAACTACGTTATCCCATGCAACGACGATGCGATCCGTGGAATCCGTCTGATGACAGGCAAGATCGCGGAGGCTGCCCTGGAGGGTCAGCACCGTCGTGAGGCTGCGCATCAGGGCTAAGGCATGTTTCAAACCAGCTTGACACGCTTCCGGGAGGTGTGGAGGGCGAAGCCCTCCACAAAAACAACCAACCCAGCCCTGGTGCCGCCAGCGTGTCAAGCCGGCGCAGCCGAAGCTGAAGCATGCCTAAGCGGTCGACGCTGGAACTGGATCGAACCGTTCGAGAGTAGATGGAGGGGCTATTGCCCCTCCATATGCTGAATCGGATATATGGAAATACCCCTTCGGTGGGAGGCGTGGCGGGCAAGGCCCTCCACCAACATCCCGAACCTAGCCCTGGTACCGCCAGACGCTCGGGCTGGCGCAGCCGAAATAGAACCATCCCTTACTGAATGATCGCGCATGAGCTATAAGGAGTTGAGCTGTGGCAGTGGCAATTGAACTCGTCAAGGAGTTGCGTGAGCGTACCGGTGCCGGAATCAAAGAGTGCAAGGAGATTCTGGAGCAGGTTGACGGGAACATCAACAAGGCGATTGAGGTGCTACGCGCACGCGGCATCGAAGCAGCGGCAAAGAAGGCTACGCGTGAAGCGAAAGAGGGCCTGATCGGAACCTACGTCCACTACGGATCACGCGTTGCTGGCATGGTCGAACTCAACTGTGAGACTGACTTTGTGGGGCGTACCGAGGACTTCGGTACCCTCGCGAACGCCATTGCTCAGCACGTCGTGGCACTCAACCCGCGCTTCATCAGCGAGGTGGAGGTGAGTGATGAGATCGTGCGCGAGAGTGGTCAGACGCGTGAGACCTTTGTCAAGGAGCAGGTTCTGCTCGCGCAGTCGTTCGTCAAAGATCCTTCGCGTACTGTCGAAGAGAAGTTGAAGGAGGCGATTGCCAAACTCGGCGAGAATATCGTTATCCGACGCTTCGTGCGCTACGAGATTGGTGCCTGATGGCATGGTTCGATTTCGGCTGTGCCGACTTGACACGCCGACGCTACCAAGGCTAAGTCCATTTTTTTATGGAGGGCTTCGCCCTCCATACCCTCCGTATAGTGGTGAGACACGTTTACCTGAGCCAGACAACACCATATGCAAGAGCCAAAGTATCACCGCGTGCTGATCAAGCTGAGTGGGGAGCAGATTAAGGGCACCGATGAGGTGGTCAGCTATGATATGCTCGACTACCTCGCGACCGAGATCGAAGCCATTCATCGCCGTGGGGTTCAGGTAGCCGTGGTGATTGGCGGTGGAAATATCTGGCGTGGTAATCAGTCGATCGCCCGTGGCATGGATACAGCCCAGTCGCACTATATGGGCATGCTCAGCACCATTATCAATAGCCTTGCCCTGCAGGATGCCCTGGAGCGTCGTGGTCTCCATACGCGAGCCATGACTGCTATTCAGATGAATGAGGTGGCTGAGCCCTATATCAGACGGCGCGCCACGCGACACTTGGAGAAGGGGCGGGTAATCATTCTGGCTGGAGGAACGGGCAATCCATACTTCACTACCGACTCAGCTGCAGCCCTGCGCGCAGCCGAAATCCATGCGCAGGTCATTCTGATGGCTAAAAATGGGGTTGATGGGATCTATACCGCCGACCCACGGCGCTTCCCCGATGCCACGCGGATCGACCGGTTGACCTACATGGAGGCGCTCAACCGCGGTCTGGCCGTCATGGACTCGACGGCGCTCACCTTTTGCATGGACAATAATATTCCGATCATCGTCTTTAACGCCCTGGAGTCCGGCACGATCGAGCGGATCGTCATGGGGGAGCAGGTTGGTACCATGGTCTCGAAAGCGTAGGGCCTGGTTCGGTTGCGGCTGTACCGGTGTAGCAGTCTGGTGGTACGAAGGCTGAGTTGGTTTTTATGGAGGAGTTCGCCCTCCATACCTCCCGTAAGACGGTCAAACTGGTTTAAGGAGTGCGTGATGGTCAACGATGTTACCCGAGAGTATGAGACTCACCTCAAAAAAGCAGCAGAGGCGTTGAAACACCATCTGGCGACCATTCGTACTGGGCGCGCCTCATCTGGCCTCGTCGAGCATCTATCGGTGGAGGCGTATGGTACACCGATGCCCCTCAACCAACTGGCGACCATCAGTGTACCCGAGGCGCGTCTGATCGTCATTCAGCCCTACGATAATGGCATGATCAAGGCTATTGAGAAGGTGATCCAGAACTCTGACATTGGGATCAACCCGAGTAACGACGGGCGGATCATTCGTCTCGCGATCCCAACCCTCACCGAAGATCGGCGTCGCGAGCTGGTAAAAGTTGTACGCCACCGTGTTGAGGAGGTCAAAATTTCAGTTCGTAACCAGCGACGTGATGCGATGGATCAGCTCAAGGAGTTTGAACAGGAGAAGCTGATCAGCGAAGATGAGTTGAAGCGCGGTCAGGAGCGTATCCAGCAGCTGACTGATCGCTGCATCGGAGAGCTCGATCAGATCGGCAAGGATAAAGAGGCCGAGGTAATGGCGGTCTAGGTTCTGGGTGATCTCTGTGGTTCGATTCGGGTAGGGTGGCCCGCGCATGCCCTACCCAACCCTTCCAAATCGGTTGCTCAGTGGTGCCTCCCAAGCGATGTGCTAATACCCCCTTAGAGAGCCTATCCCTCTTGGTGGGAAGTGTCGCGAAGGTACCTCACAGTCTGCCGAGAAGATGGATAGTAGTGTGAAGGCGATGAGCCTGTATGAGCCTCCCTGAGGGTACGCGTATCCCGCAGCACATCGCGGTGATCATGGATGGCAATGGGCGATGGGCGAGCCAGCGCGGCTTACCGCGCCTGGCCGGTCATCGTGCAGGAACAGAAAACATACGTGCGATCGTCTCTGAGGCTAGTCGGCTTGGGGTACGCTACCTCACCCTCTATGCGTTCTCCACTGAGAACTGGAACCGACCATCGTTTGAGGTTCAAGGATTGATGCAGATCCTGGGCGATTTTATCGACCGTGAGACCCAGAATCTCCATGCCCAGCAGGTTCGTCTGTACCACCTCGGGCGTCTCGCTGGCCTGAACCCCCTCCTGGCACATAAAGTTGAACAGGCAGTAACGCTGACCCAGGCAAACAGCGGGCTGACCCTGGCAATTGCCTTCAACTACGGTGGCCGCGCGGATATCGTCGATGCGGTACGCCAGATCGTTGCTACCGGAGTTGACGCCTCACAGATCGATGAGCAGATGATCAGTTCGCACCTCTCAACGAGTGGCATGCCTGATCCCGATATGGTCATCCGCACCAGTGGTGAGCGCCGACTCTCGAACTTTTTAATCTGGCAGGCCGCCTACAGTGAATACTGGTTCACCCCAATCTTCTGGCCTGACTTTCGGCCTGAACATCTGCAGCAAGCGATCAGTGAGTATGGGCAGCGCTCGCGTCGCTTCGGGGGTCTCGGCGAATCAGGCTGAGGCACGCTCCAATTTCGGCCACGCCGGATGGTACCGTCTGGCATGACCAAGGTTCGGGTGGGGTCTTGTGCGGAAGGCCTTGCCTTCCGCACCTCCCGCAAGGTGGTAGTAACCCCCTACCAGGTGGTCATAGCATATGGTTGCGCAACAACAGACGCCCAACTCACTGACAAGCCGACTGCTCAGTGTGGCAATCCTCATTCCGTTGCTTGTGGTCGCGGGATGGTTACCATGGGCTACCACGTTGACGGTGGCGCTCTGCATTGCGCTCGGCATCCGCGAGCTCTTTGCGATCATGAGCCATGGTGGTTTCACCCCCCGAGTCGGTCCGGGAATTGCGGTGGGTCTGGCATTTGCGGTTGCAGCTGCACTACGCCCCTTCAGCAGCGTCGATCTGACCGGTTTTGTCCTCACCCTCGCTATCGGCCTCACCCTCTGTTACGAACTGCTACCCCGTGACCGCACCGCTAGTCTACAGAGTTGGGCCCTCACATTGAGCGGTGCAAGCTACATCGGTTGGCTCCTCAGTAGCTTCATTCTCTTGCGCCAGATCGGTCTTCCCCTCCGACCTAGTCCGTTGACCCCCCTCGCCGTGCCACCCGGTACCGCCTGGCTCTTCCTGGTATTTGCTACGACCTGGATCCAGGATAGCGCTGCCTACTTTGTGGGGCGTACCTTCGGGCGCCATCGTATGGCTCCGATCCTGAGCCCGAAGAAGACTTGGGAGGGCTTTGCCGGTGGCATGCTCGCATCAGTCGTGACGACTCTGGTCGCTACGGTGCTCCTCGGCTTACCGATCAGCTACCTGGGCGCCGGTATGCTTGGCATTGCAGCTGGTCTCGCCGGACCACTTGGCGACTTGGGCGAGTCACTGATCAAACGACAGGTTGGGGTCAAAGACTCGGGCCATCTCATCCCAGGTCACGGCGGCATCCTCGACCGCATGGACAGCTTACTCTTCGTTGGGCCGGTCATCTACTACAGCGTGCTCTTCGGCCTTGGGGCGTAAGGCATGGTTCACATGGGCTTGACACACTTCTGGGAGGTGTGGAGGGCTTCGCCATCCACACAAAGACCCAACCGCCCCGGTTCCGCCAGCACATGTCAAGTCGGCGCAGCCGAAATTGAGCCATGCCTAACTGCTTTGACAGAATGACCTTCCCACGTGTACTATAAGAAGAAAAGCGCTTCTACCTCCTCGGATTCGTAACCATACCGTCTCTTCTGGCACTGTAGGCATGGCCTAGTTGCCATGGATCTTCGTGTACCCTAGAGCCTAAACCAAGGAGAGTATCGCATTGAACGGTCTCTTGCGTGTCTCACGAGCCATCGACTCCCTCACTGAGCGTATCGGTAACGTGCTTCCCTACCTCGTGATTGTCATGATCGGTACGGGCTTCTACAATGTGGTGGCACGCTACCTTGGGCGCTTCCTCGGCGTGCGCCTGACCAGCAATGCAGCCATTGAGATCCAGTGGTACATGTACTCGGTGCTCTTTTTCCTTGGCTTCGCCTACATCCTCAAACACAACCTCAATGTGCGCGTCGATTTTCTCTATGCCAAGTGGCCCCCGGCACGGCGTGCCTGGGTTGATCTGCTAGGTACCCTCCTCTTCTTGATCCCCTTCTGTATCTTAGGGATCTACGTTACCATCAACCCAGTACTGGCCTCATGGGGGCGCCTGCCCAATGGGAACTGGGGGGTCTGGGAGATCTCGCCCGATCCGGATGGGCTGCCGAGAGCGCCGATTAAGAGCATGATTATCGTCGCTTTCACGCTCCTGCTCTTCCAGAGCATCTCTCAGGTCATCAAGTATATTGCTGTCCTTACCCATTCTGTGAGTGATAGTGAGGCTGCCGCGATCGAAGAGTATCACGCACCGGTCACCGAGTAGACGTTTCACCCGTGCTACCCCTGAGGAGTAGTATCCATGATCACGATTGAGGGGTTCGAGTGGCTGTCAGTGGTTATGTTCGCCGGCTTCTTCGCCCTGTTGCTCACCGGCTACCCGGTAGCCTTCTCATTTGTGGGTACGGCAATTATCTTTGGCATAATCGGCTTTGGTCTCGATATCTTCAATTTAAACTTGCTGAGGCTACTGCCAAACCGTTGGTTTGGTACCATGTCCGACTATACCCTCCTCGCGATCCCATTTTTCATCTTTCTTGGGGCAATCCTGGAGAAGTCGGGGCTGGCCGAAGAGCTCCTTGAGACTATTGGTATCCTCCTTGGACCACTACCTGGTGGTATTGCCCTCGCCGTTGTGCTGGTCGGCACTCTCTTGGCGGCAACCACTGGCGTTGTCGCGGCGACGATCATCGCCATGGGGATGATCTCGCTCCCAATCATGATACGCCTGGGCTATAACAAGCAGCTTGCCACGGGGGTAATCACTGCCTCAGGAACCTTAGCCCAGATGATCCCACCCTCCTTGGTCCTGGTGGTGCTAAGCGATCAGATCGGGGTGAGTGTAGGTGCCCTCTTCGCAGGTGCGCTCATCCCGGGTCTCATGCTCGCGGTATTCTACGCGGTCTACTGTGTTGGTCTTGCCATGCTCCGTCCGAACCTCGCGCCGCCGCTGCCCCCCGAGCAGCGTACGCTGAAGGGTAGTGCCCTCGGATTGCGTGTGGTGAAGGTGATGGTACCGCCGGTGCTCCTGATCTTTGCCGTACTCGGGAGCATCTTCTTCGGTATCGCTACCCCCACCGAGGCTGGTGCGGTGGGCGCTGTAGGGGCGACCCTCCTTGCGGTGCTTAATCGCCGCTTCAACTGGCAGATGCTCTACAACTCGGCCATGAGCACGATGCGCTCAACCGCGCTCGTGATCATGATTCTCTTCTGTTCAACCCTGTTTGCACTCGTCTTTACCGACGGGCTGGATGGCACCAAATTTGTTACCGAAGTGCTAGTCGCGCTGCCTGGTGGATTCTGGGGCTTCATGATCGCGGCAAACCTGATCGTCTTCCTCCTCGGTATCTTCCTTGAGTTTGTCGAGATCAGCTTTATCGTCATGCCCCTCCTGGTGCCGGCGGCAAAGGCTCTCGGCTTCCAAGAGCTTGAGATGGTCTGGTTCGCCGTGGTCATGGCGGTCAATTTACAAACAGCCTTTATCTCACCCCCGGTAGGCTTCTCCCTCTTCTACTTGCAAAGCGTCGTGCCGCCAGAAATTGAGACCGGTGAGATTCATAAAGGTGCCGTTCCCTTCGTCGTGATCCAGGTACTCGTCCTGATCCTGGTCATGATCTTCCCAGCTACCGCAACCTGGCTGGTGACCATTACCCAGCGGTAGACAACACGTAGATGGGGCGGGCTTCGTCCGCCACAAAAGACTCCAACCCAGCCTTAGTAGCGCTAGACCATA
>CAIWUD010000189.1 GCA_903915775.1 uncultured Chloroflexota bacterium
CCGGAGGTGTGGCGGGCAAAGCCCTCCACGAACAAACCAACCTGGCCCTGGTAGCGCTAGCGTGTGAAGTCGGCGCAGCCGAAATTGAACTATGCCCTACAGAAGGTTTGTACGACCGTGCACCAGATCTCTCCCCTTGTACCCACGCCCACCGCTGCTTTTGGCATCATGCAGGCTCGCCTCGTGGCCCTCCTGCTCCGCTACGACGAGCAACGCTTTCACCGGTTGATCACCACGGATGATCAGCGTGCCGCCGAACGGGATGCAGCATTCCTACAGCCCTACCGCGAACTGGGCACGCTCTTTGTCCTGCGTGACCTCCTCTTCGACGATCTGTTACCGCGTATTGTGCGCCGGCTGAGCTTTGCGGCGCCACGTGAGATGACCCTAGAAGAACCACCAGTTCGGGGACGCATCGACTGGGGGCGTACGCTCGAGGCCTCGTGGAACGATCGCCCCGGTGAAGCGCCCCTACAACTCTACACCCATCAGCGGCGGCGGGATTTTGCTACCCCGGAGAATCTACTCACTGTAGTAACGCTACTGCAGTACCAGGCTGAGGCGCAGCGGCTGCTGCATGATGGCGATCTCGTTACCCGTGCCGATGCCCTGCGCCATCCGCTCAACGAGATTGTGGAGCAGTGTAGACGCGAATTGGCATTTCCCCAGTTTCACGGCATGCGCAACCGGGCCCAGGCGATCATTGAGGGGGCCGATGGTGGCCCCGAGAGCTTAGAGCAGCAGGTGGCCGAACGGCTCATTCCGGGTGGGAATAGCGCCTACCAGGATCTGCTGGAGTGGCGGAGACGCCTCCAGACCCTCCATCTGCTGCGTCGCGATGCCCCCCCAGAGTCTGAAGCGCTCGGGGCTCATCCCGAACGTGACAGCTACCTCTACCAGATCTGGATCTTCTACGAGCTTGCCGATCTCCTGAGTGAGCTGAATCGGCTCGATCAACTCAACCTCAACAGTGGCCACATGGCGCTGCGCTTTCGCTGGGGCGATGACGCTATGATGTGCAGGTATGAACTGCGCCATGATCAGGGGGTCCCGGAGCTCCCAGCCCTCTGGACAACCCAACCGGCGCAGCACTACGCGGTACCCGGAGTACGGCCCGACTTCTACCTCCGGCGGAGCGATCCGCCGATGGTTCGCCTTGAACATGGCGGTGAGCTGATCTGGCGTGAGCCGGGTCTGCTCTGGGATGCGAAGTACTATCGAGATCCAGAGCAGGGCGTAGCCCCCTCCTCGCCGATCAAACGCATGATCGCCGATCTGAGTCTCCTTGGCGAGGAGCATGGAACCCTGCTCTTCGCGTTTCTCACCGGGGGAGGGAGTGAGAGTAGTGGCTACCAACTCACCCCTGCGAACCGCAACCAGTCGTTGGTGCCTGGACAACCAGAACTGCTCATTCAGCCCCTCTGTCCGGTTCAAGAGACACAGCGGGTACGCGCCACGTTGAGCAGCCTGCTCGATACTGCCCATGGCCGCCTCCGCATACCGCGTACCCCGCGTTGTCAAGGGGTCTTCCTCGATACGCTAAGCTCAGGTGAGCCTGGGCGCCTCGTCGGACGTGATGGAAAGGTGTTGCAGGGAGGCGATCTCCTGATCTGTCCTAAGCCCCACATTGGCCCGTGGCGGGTCGACCTGGTGAGTAGGACTGAGCACTGCTGTCGTGATGGACGGCTCTGCCATGCCATTGGACAGCCAGACCTCCTACCGCCACTACGCCCGCCGCGTACAGCTCACGAGTTACTCGCTGAGTTGGCGCGCCTCACGGTAGAAGGTGACCTCGATACGCTTGACGAGGAGCTAGTAGAGCGGCTGCTCAGCCAGGTTGAGGGGCTGACGCGCCACTTTGCACGGCTGAACGGCGCACTCCAGAGCCTGGGGCCCTACGAGGCGAAGTTGGGCGATATCGGGCTTGATCGTACGCTCCACCTGCTCGGGGCAACCGAGCGTGAGTCGTTAGCCCTGGCGATCTACCTGCGCGACCAGCTTGATCAAGTCCAGGCCAACGACTACTCTGCTGCAATTATCCATGTTGCACGGGTGGTCGAGCGTGAGCTCCAGCAGCGCATTCTTGCCATCCCTGGGATAAGTAGGAGCGACTTTCCCCACTCCAGACCGACCCTGGGCAGCCTGAGTGGGGTGCGGCGGCGGAACCCATCGCTCTGGTCCAGGATCGACACCCACCTTGAGCAGGTCTGGGTAAGTCAGGTTCTTGCTGATGAGCCGAACGTCAGGGTCAGCGCACTGCAGTTCATTGATGAGATGAACCAGTTAGTACGGATGCGCAACGAGGCGGCCCACACCACGCCCATCTCCCGTGATCGTTTCCGCACGATGCTGCGCTCGATCTGTGGGAGCGGTGGCCCACTTCAGATCGGTGCGTTGAACGTGCTCCTCCTCGCCTGGCCGAGACCCACAGATGCGGAGGGTGGATTAGGCGCCGTCACCCAATCAGGCGTTCGTAGAGCCACTCCTGCCGCCTGATCGCCTGCTGATAGATAGTGTGACGAACATCGTCCGGTTCGTACGTTGGCCCTTCAGACGCGGGTAGAGCGTCGAGTGAAGAGAGCACTCCAAGGCTGTGCAGGGCGAGCAGGGCGACACCCCTACTCGTGGTCTCGGCCTCGCCCGAGGCCACCAGGGGGCGTCCGAGCACATCAGCGACGATCTGCATCCAGGCTGGCGAACTGAGCAGCGCCCCTCCCGAGGCGACGACCTGTAGTTCACCCGTGTGGCTCGTCAGGCGCTTCGCGATCAGGGCGAAGCGGTAGGCCACCGCCTCTAGACTAGCCCGCAGGATAGCGAGTGGCGTAGTGGCGAGAGTCAGGCCGTGGATGCTCGCTGGTACGTCTCCGGCCCAGCCGGGGCTGCGCTCACCGGCCACAAAGGGTAACAGTGTCAGGCCGTGGCTATCGGGAGCGAAGGCGGCCAGGGCTACTTCTGCGGCTACTGGGTCGCCGAGTTGGAGCGTCTGGCGCAGCCAGGCATAGACATTTCCCCCCTCGCTGGTTGCACCGCCCACCAGGGCACGGCTGCGATCCACCCTGTAGCACCAGAGCCCTGGTGGTACTGCTTCGGGGGCCTCCTGGACCATCCGTAACGCTCCTGTTGTGCCGACGGTCAGGGCCAGGCGTCCAGGAGCGGCACAGCCAGAGCCGATGTTGGCGGCAGCCCCATCGCCCACCGCCGGAAACCAGGGGATCGAACGGAGTGCTGGCCAGCGGGAGGCCCACGGCTCGGCTAGGCCCAGCAGCGGCTCGTCGCGATCAACCAGCGCCGCCAGTTGCTCAGGGGCGAGACCGAGGGCAGCGCAGAGGTGTGCATCCCAGTCGAGCGTATGCCTGTTGAGGAGTCCGGTCCAGGAGGCCGCCGAGAGGCTCACCCGCCCGTTGCCGAAGAGCTGTCGCTCCAGATACTCGCCGAGGGTCGCCCAGTGGCGTGCGGCACGCCACTGCGTAGGCTCTGCACGCTGGATCGCAGAGAGTTGGGCGGGCCAGTAGCTCGCCCGCAGTAGGCAGCCAGTACGCTCATGAATGACCGCCTCATCCTGGAGCAGGCGCAACCGCTCAGCGTCGCCACTTCCACGGGTATCGGCATAGGTGCGCAGCGGCGTGCAGGCACGTCCGGTAGCGTTGAGCCCCACCAATGTTGTTGCCATCGTCGCCACAGCTACGGCACGGATCTGATAGGCGAGAGTAGCAGCCTGCGCCAGCACCGCGTCAATCGAGCGGGCAGCGCGGGCCAAGGCTGCATCTGCATCATCTTCGGCCGCCCCGTCGGGAGAGACCCGTAGCGTCGAGTGCTCCTGGGCGGTGCAGCCTACCACACTACGCCCACGCGCATCGAAGAGGGAGGCACGGGTTGAAGATGAGCCGATATCCAGGGTCAGCACCAGAGGTGCCACCACATCGGCACTGCTGACCGTAGTGGGCGCCATACGCTTACCTCCCGTGGCTACTCAG
>CAIWUD010000190.1 GCA_903915775.1 uncultured Chloroflexota bacterium
CCCACGCATACTGAACGCTACTCCTCTCCACTCCGCCCCGAGCCACGGCCACTGCGCGGTATTCTGCTAGCCTGCCACGCCCTTGCGTACATCTGTGCCGCTATTCGTGATGCTCGCCAGTCTGGCTTTGTTGATTACGAGAGTTCAGCAGCAACCCTGCGTGATCTGCTGGAACGCATGGATGTAGCCGAGGAGACGCTCTTGGCGCAGGAGCGGCACCTAACCGCCTGGGGGCACCGCTTTTTTGACCAGACACGGGAG
The DNA here is from genome assembly GCA_903915775.1 of uncultured Chloroflexota bacterium. Taxonomy (GTDB): domain Bacteria; phylum Chloroflexota; class Chloroflexia; order Chloroflexales; family Chloroflexaceae; genus Viridilinea. The sequence continues at coordinate 262 of CAIWUD010000190.1, forward strand.
GTGTGTGCTTATGGCCGTGCCGCAGCCTGAACTGAGCACACTCCATAGATCCACCCCAGCAACAACGCTCCAGATCGTCCTCAAAGTCGCCTCGCGCTGTAACCTGAACTGCTCGTATTGTTATGTCTACCACAAGGGTGATCTAACCTGGCAGCGGCGGCCCCACTTCATGGCCGACGATCTGCTCCAGGTCACCCTTGAGCGGGTGAAGCGCTGGTGTCATCAACAGGGCCAGCGCCGGGTCAGTCTGCTCTTCCACGGTGGTGAACCACTCCTGGCTGGGGTTGAGCGCTTCGACCGCTGGTGCCGAATGATCCGCTCTGCCCTGAGTGATATCGTCGATCTTACACTCATCGTACAGACGAATGGGACCCTGATCGACGAGGGGTGGATTACCACCTTCCGTGCGCACCACGTTCAGGTAGGGATCAGCATGGATGGCCCAGAGGCGGTGCACGATCGCGAGCGGGTCGACCATGCCGGACGGGGTTCGTACCAGCGTGTTGCCGCAGCCATTGCCCAGATGCGCGCAGCGGCTATGCCCGTCTCGATCCTCTGTGTGCTCCCCTTTGGTGCTGACGGTGCCCAGCTGCAGCGCCACTTTGCTGCTCTCGGCGCCAACCGGGTAAGCTACCTGCTCCCCGATTTTACCCACGATACGATTGCGGAGATCCGCCAGCGCTACGGCCCCACCCCCTGCGCGGATCTGCTCATTCCCGCGTTTGATGCCTGGTGGCAGGAAGGTACCCTCGATCTACTGGTTGAGCCTTTTGTGAATATGACCCGTGTCATCCTAGGTGGTGAGAGTGCCCTCGATATGATCGGTAATCGGCCCTTCGGTTTTGTCTTTGTCGAGAGTGATGGCGCGATCGAAGGTCTAGACGTCCTGCGTGTCTGTGGTCACGGCAGCGCGGGCACCGGTCTGAATGTGTTCCAACACGATTTTCACCAGATCGCGGAGCTGAGCCAACTCCACCACCAGGCGATCTTCACCGGCATGCCCCTTCCACAGGGCTGTGCTGGCTGCGCAGAGGCCACGACATGTGCCGGTGGCTACCTGCCACACCGCTGGTCACAGGTACGAGGCTTTGACAACCCGAGTGTCTGGTGCGCCGATCTGCTCCGGCTATTTGACCATATCCGCAACCGTCTGGGGGTCACGGCGGAAGAGACCTCCCTCCGTCGCCAGGTGCTCGCCGAGATGGTGACCAACACCCTAACCTAGGCACAATCTTACGGGAGGTGTGGCGGGCTTTGCCCTCCACGAAACAACCCAACTCTGGCGGCGCCAGACGGACGAGCTTCGCCCTCCACGAAACAACCCAACCCAACTCTGGCGGCGCCAGACGGATGGGCGGTGTGGAGGGCGAAGCCCTCCACGAAACAACCCAACCCAACTCTGGCGGCGCCAGACTATCACGCTGGCGCCGCCAAAATTGAAATACACCTAACGAGGGGGTATATGCTGATTGAGCGCATGCCAGAGACCATCGC
>CAIWUD010000191.1 GCA_903915775.1 uncultured Chloroflexota bacterium
ACCGCCGTTCGCAAGCTGCCTTTTGTGGTGTCGTGTGTGGTCATGCATCCCCGGCTGACGACAACGCTGCGTGCAATATCCGTGATCGGGCCGATGTCAGACGGCCTATGGTGTCCAACCTTCGGGTTGAGGCGCAAGCCCACGAGCTTTAGCCGTGGGTGTCTGACATAGCGGGTGAGGAAGCGGCCATGGCGCTCATCGCGGGATTTGGCATCGGGGACAAGCGCAGCCGCTACGAGCAGGTCGGCACCGAGGTGGAGGAGGGACATCGTCTGCTCGGCGCGAGCGAGGAGTTGCGCTTTGTAGTCAGTGTCGAGGGCATCGATCACTGGGGTGGCACGAATCTCGCGACGCAAGGCGAGGGCTTGGTGGAGCGCCTTCACCACTGGTTTTGTTACGTCATCGAGTTTCGGGTCGGCCTGATCAGTGCGCAGCGACCAACGTGTGAGTTGCTCCAGGCTGCTCATGCCGAGCAGCGAGTCACCGCAGCGCAGGGCGTGGTCGAGGAAGGTAAAGGGCCGATCTCTTTGCAGGGTGATCAACCAGAGGGAGAGCTTAGCCATCTCGACCGCCAGGGGGTTCTTGTCCACACCGTAGAGGCAGCGGTCGGCCACTAGGCGCCGGGCCTGAGCGAGGCGCTCCTCGGGGTCGCTGAGGCCAAAGAGGTCGTCAAGGGCTGTGTCAGGACTGGGGCTACCACCGGGGGGCACGTCCCTCGGCGGCTTCGGTCAACCGCTCAGCCAGGTAGCGGCACGCCTGGACGAGGAAAGCACCGCTGCCCATTGCCATGTCACAGATCTGCAGAGCCAGGATGCGCTCAGCGGAGTGGAGGGTCCACTGCTCCTTGGGCAACCCCTCAGCGGGGCCGTGGTAGACCAGGGGGTCGAGGGTGTGCTGGACGATCGGCTCAGTGAGCGCACGCGGCGTGTAGTGGGTGCCGCTGCTGCGGCGATCGGTCCCCGCCGTGACGTAGACGCTGCCACTGGTGATCACCACGGGGCGTCCGAAGGTATCGTGGCGCAGGAGCCCAGCGAAGGGGCGTACGCGCTCGACGAGGGCTGCGTCGTTGTCGCAGGCTGCACGGAGCCTGTCGAGGCCACGGGGCTCCAGGGTGGTGCTGAGGGCGTTGGTCAGGGCGTTGGCTGAACGGCCCGTCGCCTCGCGTAAGAAGTCGATCAGCGCCTGCTGGTCGCGCCGGGTGTCACTTGCCTTCCCATCGAACAGGTCGAGTTGTGCTGACGCAGTGATCGGCGTGGGGCTACCGACCAGTTGCTCAAGTAGGGCGAGGGGGAGCTCCGGCTCACGGTCTCTCCCACCGACGAGGCCCAGCATCGGCTCTGTGGCACGCTTCGCGGTATGGTCAAGCAGACCCTCGTAGACATGCCCGATCTGCTCAATATCGAGAGCCCGGAACGAGAGGCGTCGTGGCTCGGCGGGGCCACCCCCGGGCAGGCGCACGCGCAGGATCTGCAGGGCTTCGAGCAGGTGCAGCACCGTGCGATTATCGACGGACAGCGGGCGGGCGTGGGTGGTTTTCCAGTGGGTGCCCGGCCCCCGGCCTTCGAGGAAGGGGAAGCGATCGGGGTCGAAGAGGGCACCACCATAGGCCGGCAGGCGGAGATCCTCGTGCTGCACCCCCGCAAAGACCGCACGGAAGGTCGCCAGGAGGCGGCTCCAGGCGTCGTTGCGGCGCTCCAGCACCTCCTCGCCCGTCTCATCGGCTGCGGCGCGCAGTTGGGCACGCAGGGTCGAGACGGCGTAGTACTGGTCATACATCGGCTTACCGAGGAGCAGGAGCTCGCGCTCCTCTGCTGAGAAGAGAAAGACGAGGCGCATCATCACGGTGAGGGCCGCCTGGTAGAGGGAGGCCTCGCTCACCCCCGTGAGGAGCGCACGTCCGCCATCTTTATCGATGCGGTCGATCGTCTGCACCAGCACCTCAACGGCCTCGCGAACCTGATAGCCAAGCTGGTCGGTGACCTCCTGCTGGTTGGTGGTACTCTCGGTGATCAGGGCCTCCAGGGTATCGGCATCGGCAACCCCGAAGAGGCGATGGGCACCGAGGAGCGAGCGGAAAGCGCGGAGCGTGAGCGGCTCGTCGAGCCAGAGGGGCGCGTACCAGGAGGCAAAGCCTGCGGTCTCACCGGGGGAGGCGTGAACGAGCATCCAGTGCTCGCCATTGGTGAGCAGACCAAGGCGTACCCCGGTTCCGCGGAGCAGTTCGGCCATGCGCGTACTCGGGGAGGCCTTCCAGCGCTGCTGCTTGAGCGGTGTTTCGAGCGCTTGGGATGGTGGGAGGAGCTGCACGAGCATTCGGGGCGCGTGGCCGGGGTGTTGGATGACGAGGTCAGGGCGGAGGGTCTCGCCATGTTCAGGCAGCGAGACCTTGAGGGGCTCAGGGATAGCGGGGCCAGTCTGGAGCAGATGATCGGGGAAGCCGAGCAGGTCACGCAGCACGAAGCGGAGCCAGGCGCGGTGCATGGCGGGGTCTGGGCGGAGTTCCTGCTGCTGCTCCTGCCACTCGGCGAGGGCCTGGCGCACCGTTCGGCTCAGGGCGGTATCGTGGCCATCGAGCCCCTGCGGGAAGACGCGCAGGAGCACGGGCAGACTGAGGAAGGGGCCAGAGACTTCGACGAGCGAGAGCCATTCGGCGTGGTGGCGAGCGATGGACATCCTGCTTCCCTCGGTGAACTTATGCTTCCGTGGCAGGAGGAGAAGGCGACGGCGGCAGCGCTGCGGTCAGGCGTTCTAGCTCAGCCTTGAGCGCAGCAAAGCGCTCCGGTGTTAACCCGGTCGCCTGCGTGATGAGTTGCCATGTACTCCCTGCGGCCAGCAACTGCTCGATCAGGGTGATCTTCCCCCGCAGCTCTCCCTCTTGGCGTCCTTCCTGGCGTCCTTCCTGGCGTCCCTTTGCCAAGCCCGTGCGCTCCCCCTCCTTCCGCCCCTTCTGTAAGCCCGTGCGCTCCCCCTCTTCCCGTCCCTTTACCAACCCCTTCTGTAAGCCTGTGCGCTCCCCTTCCTGCAGCAATTCTTCGGCAAAGGTCTTCATCAGATCACCTCCTGCTATGCTCCGCTGCGCGCTCACCCGCTCCAGTACCTCGACCACCGTTGCTCGTTCGTGCGTGGCAAATAGGTAGAGCAGAAACGTCTGCTGCTCCTCACTGCCCCGCGTAGCTATCAACTCAGCCCATAAGGGTATGAGATGCTCCAGCACTGCCTGCGCCCGCGCCCGCATTGCCGCCATGAGCAGCAACTGCGCAATCTGCCCCTTCAGTCCCCCAACCACCTTGCTCGGCTCCATTCCCGACTGGTCGATCAGGTAGTGGCGCAGCCGCGGTGTCAGCGCCGCGTCCCACCCCACCACCTCTGGGAAGAGGTCGGCCAAGTCGGTCGAGTAGCTCCAACTACTGCGCCCCTGGTAGAAGACGACGGGGATAATCGGGCGTAGCGTGGTGGGTTTCGGCTCCGCCTTGAGCGTCTCGTCCCAGATGCGGCACATGTACTTGAGCAGGCGAAAGCGCATCCAGGGGTCGGGTGTCGACTGGTGCTCAAAGAGGAGGTAGAGCTGGATCGGCTCCGCCTCGGCTCGCGTCTCCAGGCTGTAGAGCAGGTCTGATTCGCTCTCCTGGAGCTCCGGATCGACGAAACTCGTTTCCTCCAGGCGCAGCGTGGCCCAATCGAGGGTGTGCGCGAGCGCTGGTGGCAGGTG
>CAIWUD010000192.1 GCA_903915775.1 uncultured Chloroflexota bacterium
CAGCAAGGTAGGCGGCCCAGCGGGCGAGGTCTGCGGCGTGGGCACGGAGGGTCGCGGCGGCTTTGGTCGTGCGGAAGCGGGCAAAGGTCTCCTGGGCAGCGGCACGATCTGCAGCAGAGGCGAGGGTCGTGAGGTCGCGGGCGCGGAGGAGCGCGGTGGTGTCGTCAGGCAGCGGGTTGAGCGGGTCAGCCATGGGCGATCTCCGTGCGCGGGTGGGTGTTGGGAGGGAGTATAACACAAATAGACTCTGATAAGCTTTCCTTATCGGAGTCTATTTGAATACACGAACAAAAGTACCCTTTTACCCTCCAGCACGAGGAGAGCCCGTGATTCGTCACACTTCCTAGGGATGTCGGCCTGCCGTGTCCTGCGTAGAGGGCTGTCAGGATAGGGAGAACTTCGGGATGTGCGGAATGCTATTCGTGCCCATGCACCATCACGCTGCTCGCTATCGTTCCAACCGGCATGGGAAGTCGCTGGTCATCCATCGGAACATGCAGCCACCGAATAGACACGGCATGCCAGGCTGGGCGACTATACTGATTGACGTTGGCTTGACCCAACCAGAGAAGAGGGTCACATCAACCTCTCCGATAGGTGTTGAAGTTGGTGCAGACATCGCTGGGGCAGGAGCAGGCGCTGGGGTGTACCTCGCACATGGTTCGTGTCGGGAGAACATGCGGAAGGGGAAGGGCCTCTTGGTACCGAATCACGCTGGGGTAGCATCATAGCCATTGGAGGCGTATACTACTCGAGCGATGGCTGCGCTGATGGAAGCCCCCATGGAACGCTGCATCGCCCCTCGACCCCACCTGTCGTACCGTGATCCCCTGTCCGGCTGGCAGTCGCGTTGGGTGTCATCGTGATGAGGGAGTTGAACCCTGTTCGCTCCCGTAGGGTGGGAACCGATGGGCAGAGAGCTGCCCCCGCACGTTTGTCCCCGCGTCCCGTGCCGCTCGTTCTGGGAGACACTGCACCTCATCAATACCCTGGTGGCTACCCTCGTTGCATCGACCCGATCTGTAAATCGGCAGTGAGCGCCGATGTTAACGGGGCACGCCAAGCCCGCGCCTTGATCATCGTGGATGCCCCCGAGTGGTACTCCTCAGCGCAGACTCCGTACCGTTATAGCAGCAGGAACACACTGAGAGGAGTTCGTATCCATGGTTACGCAAACGATGATTCAACCTTCTTCTTGGGTTGAAACGGGCATAGAACTCCGCAAGGTTCGAGGACTCCGACTGTTTAAGTTTACCCAAGAGTTGCAAATGCGCTTTGAGACGCTTATTGAGCGCCAAAAAGCCAACCTCCTGACCGTAGAAGAGACCGTAGAATTGGCCGGTCTGACCGAGCTTGATCGCATTTTCACCTTGATGAATGCGCGGATTATTGCTGAGTCATGAGCATGCATCCTGCAAGCCGTCAACGCATACGCGAACGAGCCCGTGTGCTATGCGCGTATTGCCACTCATCTGAAGAGGCGAGTGCGGCACGGTTTACGTTCGATCACCTCATACCCCAATCATTGGGAGGCGGCGATGAAGAGGACAACCTCGCCCTTGCCTGCCACCGTTGCAACGGTCGCCGTTACACGTTCACGGATGGTGTTGATCCTGTGACCCAGACCCGTGTTCCACTTTTTCATCCGCGCCGCGAACGGTGGGCCGAACATTTCGTCTGGTCGGCTGATGGACAGACCATCATCGGAACTACACCGACTGGGCGAGCGACGGTTCAGCGTCTCGACATGAATGATGATTGGCACCATGATGGTGCAATCAAGCGCGCCCGTCGTCGGTGGATACGAGGCGGTTGGCATCCACCCCCTGATGATCCACGTGAACCGATCGCATGACCCTTGCTTCAGCGATGAGGTCAACCAGCACTCATGACAAACATCCCTCAGCCGATCGGCTCGCGGCTCAGTGTAGATCTCAGCAGGTGCGTGGCGAACCAAGGCTGGGCCGGGGTGTTGACCATACTGGTCGTGTGCTA
>CAIWUD010000193.1 GCA_903915775.1 uncultured Chloroflexota bacterium
TCATTCGTAGTGCTATATCCCTAGCTTCTGAAACATGAAATGACATATGGTTTTTCTTGCTTTAGTGATTACTAGAAATTCTGTGTTTTTCTTTAACGACAAGGTTTGTAGCTAATTCACATAGCTCATAGGGAAAGCGGTTCGGTCTGGAACTTACGGCTCGCCTCCAGCAGCGCAGCCAGGCGCTGCTCGCGGGGGAGGGCCAGCAGGCGCTGCTGGCTGAGCAGCAGCCGCAGGGCGGCCAGGATCGGTCGGCCAGCGGTCGGGAGCATCTCGCGCAGACGGAAGTCGATCCAGCCCGAACTCTCACCGCGAGGGGCCGAGATCAGGCGCAGCGCGACCCCATTCCAGAGCAGACCGGCACTCACCCCGGTCTGCCGCAGCAGGCGCTCCATCCGCCCGTGGGGTGAAGCCTCCAGCCGGCCGTGCTCGCGCTGAACCCGATCGAACTCCTGCCCTACGGGCAGCAGCCGAACCAGCAGTTGCCAAGGCAAGCCATTGGGCAGCGGGTCACGTTCGCGCACCGCCAGATCGGGGGCGAGGGTCTCGCCATACTCTGGCAGCGCCACCTGTAGCTCGGGCGGGATCGGCGCACCCGCGACCCCAGCGCCGGCGTAGCCCTGCGGCGAGAAGTTCCAACCCAGGAGCGTACGGGCGAAGTGGGCAAAATCGGCAATCTGCGGCTCAGCGGTCGACTCGGCGACACAGGCCGCCAAGAGGCGCTGCCCCTCAGCATCGCTCCGCGGCAGCAGCGCCCCAGCGTGCACCAAGGCCGGTGCCGAGACGACCAGCCCAGTGGGGCGCACAAAGCCAAGCCACTCCAGATGGGCCAAGATTGCAGGGTCGAGGGGTGTGGCCATAGAACGAGCTACCTGGTTCTACTGGGGGTGAAGCGCCGTACTTACTCACACCTGGAGTCACCCAAGGCGAGTGTAGCGTTGAAGAAACCACTGCTAGAACAGTATACAATAGATCAGCCAGCGCTACTCTTATCAAGGGTACAGTGGGGTAACGTTTCGGGGCTAGGCAGCACCGAGCAGTTCGGCAACGGTGGTACAGGTTCGAAGCGCCACACGTCCGCAAAAAAGCCCCACCCCACGCGAGTCAGGTGCAAGCACGGTTAGGCGGCAGGCGTGATGATGGGATTGAGCCGGTATCAAGCCGCTGCGAGGAGCGACTCTTGGATAGCACGGGGCAGGTCGATGAGTACGAAATAGCCCGCAGGATAGAGGTAATCCTCGCCGGACTCGTCAATAATGCGCATTAACTGATGTGCCGCAGCGGTCGCATCCGGCACTACTTGATAGATCTTCCGCACTTCGAGGGCGGCAGGGTATTCCGTATTCTTGATGCAGATCGCGAAACATGGTTCACTCATGCATGGTTCACTCATGGTAGTGTGTATCATCAGCTAATCCAGCAGGCGTTTGATCTTATACTCCTTCCGACCCACTCCCGTCGCCTCATACCAGTGAACTTCCGCCGTGTAGGCGGTTCCATCCGCCAGCAGAACCGTCGCGATGCCTTTGCGTTTGCGCCAGCGACCGATACCGTATTGTTTGCGGAGACGCGCCACTTCAAGAATGCCTTGGTTGATCGCGATCGTCTCCACCGCGGTGATGTCACTGACCATGGTGAAGTGCATATCCGCTCAGCCTGCCAGCACATTACAGCGGGTACAACGTGCGATCGATGTTCAACGTAGTGTACCACAGGCGCCGGCGGGACACCGACTTTCGCGATTGCTCCAGCGTTCGTGGTGCTCCTGGTTTCCAAAATCGCCCCGATTCTGCCGGTCGCCTGCATGCAGTGTTAGCCGCACGACAGGTATTTGTGACTCATTCAAGGCTTCATTGCGAGAAGTGCATCTTGACAACTTCTTCTATGAATTGCCTACATATCTGCTCAATACCATCTTTTTGAATAGAGCCGCTTCGGTAGCGAGCATAGAAACTTTCTTCAGACGCCTTATAGCCTAGTTCCAGTAGACGAGGAACATTAGGTGCGGTGATAAGTTCTAGTCGATCATAGGAATATGGGCGCTCCTCTCGCGCCACATGGAGGACGACATCGCAGTGTGGCCGAAGGGCGTAGCTGGAAGCGCCGAAGAAGAATAAATACCGTGCCGTTCTATTTCCTGACAAGAAGTCTATTCGGAGAAACCAAGTTCGCTTAGCAGATTCTCCCTGTGATAAACTATAATACTTTTCAAACTCAAGATTTCCAAAGTCTGTAAAGAGTACCCGTGCGCCAGAAGCAGCATCATCAACCAAGGATGCCGTTTGACGAAAATAGCTTTTGAGTAGATCCATTGCACTTTTCCAAACCTCGTATTCGTTCTGCTTTGTTGTTCTTGCGCGCTCGGTAAGACGATCGGCAATTGACCTAGCCCATTCGGCGTCAGCGAGTTGCCTTTCGACAGCACGCTCATACTCTTCTAGGCTCTCAAGAATGCATTCAGCAACAAGGCCGATAAATGGAGACAGATCAGATGTTTGAGATATCTCGAGTGCATCATAATATCGTAACCTATCTTCTTTAGCGATAATAGCAACGGGATAACCAAATCGCATCAGTATCAAATTCATAAGTAGTCGGGCGGTTCTTCCATTTCCATCAATGAAAGGGTGTATATATACAAACCAGGCATGGGCTACGACTGCCCTAAGTAAGCCAGCCTGTGAGGCAAACTCATCTCCGGGAATAGTGGCACGGTTAAGCCACTTTCCGAACTCCTCCATCTGAGCAGGGACACTCTCTGGTAAGGGAGGTATATAGGATGATCCGGATACTCCAACTTTAATTGCCCTATATTTACCAGCTTCTTCGTCTTGAAATCCTTTTAGAATTAAGTAGTGTATTTGACGAATATCTCTCTCCGTAATAGGGAGATCATTGGTAGCAAGTTCTTCAAGAAAATCTAAAGCCTCGGAGAGATTCTTTGCTTCAGCCTGATCCTTTAACGGCTTTCCTGTAAGTGTCAATCCTAATTCTACTACTTGGCGCGTCTCTCCAACATTTAGCGTGTTACCCTCAATAGCATTCGAGTGGTAAATATTTTTTATCTTAAAGTACCTACGAATCATTGCCAGTGCGGCCGGATTGAGCGTGCCAACCTGTCGCATTTGAGCTACTCTGTGAGCAATACTCTTGATAGTCTCTAATTGACGAGAATCAAACAAATATGGGGTACCCTCGATGTTGATGATTTCACTCACTACAGGAACCTTCCTCGGAGTCGGCAATGTTGATTGAGCAAGATTGTACCATTCTCGGCCGATAATGTACCAGAGAACAGGGGGTACCACTGATGCGAAGGCCACCGGCAGTTCCCCCGTTGGGGCGGTTCGCAAGCCGCCCCAACACCCCTGGGTAGGGGTGAGCTTTCTGCCCGGTACAGGGCTCCCGTGGGTCGCGGAGCAGCTTCGTCGTCAAGCTGCCCGCGCTCCTGGGGGGAGTGCGAACCGATGAGCAGCTTCAGTTTGACTCTGGCCATAGGTAGATGAGCCCGACCGGTTCAACCCGCCTGGCCCGCACCTGGTAGAAATCCTGTACTCGCCGCGGCTCCGTGGCCAACTCTTCGGCAAATCTGACCAGCCGCTGCTCCCAGGCGCGCCGATCGCGCTCGAACTGGCGCCTCTCCTCGGGGCTATAGGCGAGCGTCAGCTGAACATACTCACCGCGGCTCCGCTCCAGCTGCTCACGCACCCGTCGCTCCTGCTGCTCGATGGCCGTGCGCAGGTCGTTCGCCTCCTGCTCGCCACGCTGCCGCAGCTGCTCAATGGCCACCGCCGCCGCCTGCTCAGCACGTGGCGTCAGGTGGGGCTGCAGGTCGGTGATATCCGCAGCGGCGCTCTCCAGCAGACGTCGCTGCGTCACACTCCCCGGGGTCTGGAGCCGTGCTTGGCGCAGCGTCTCATCGAGGAGTTGCAGCGTCCGAGTCTCGCCATCGCGACCGTAGGGCATGAGCGGACCAGTACGCTGCGTCGGATCGAGCCAACGCGCCGTCACCGCCACCAACTCCTCGTGCAGCCGCTCGGCGCCCTGGCCGTAGAGCGAGAGCCGACCGAGCAGCACGATCCGCGGGATGGCATCACTCGACTGGAACAGACAGGCCCGCGAGAGATCCTCGGTAAAGCCCTGGGCTCGAAAGCGAGCCAGGAGCCGCTGGGCAACCCGATGCTCCAGATGTAGGTGCACCGTCTCATCGGTCAGCACCCCTGCATCGGCGAAGACTACCGGGCGAATTGCTGCCTCACGCCGCCAGTCGGTCAGGCTCTGGGTAGCAGCCCGCGGGGCGCGGAGGGTATCGAGGGTCGCATGCCAGCTGGGGTCAGCAGCGGTGCGAGCGTGCA
>CAIWUD010000194.1 GCA_903915775.1 uncultured Chloroflexota bacterium
CCTGAGTGGCGAAGGGCAGCCCCTGGGTGAGGTGCTCACGGTGGCGACGCAGACGGCGACCGACCTGCGCCTCGCCTACCAGCCCACGCAGCAGCGCTACCTGCTGGCCTGGAGCGGGAGTAGCGGGGTGGGCGGGCGCTTCCTGGGCAGCGATGGTACACCCCAGGGTAGTGAACTGAGCCTGAGCAGCCAGGGGAGTGGGCAGTTACGTCTGGTCTACCTGCCAAGCAGCGACCGCTTCATGCTCGCCGCCGAGGCGGCTGGCGCCATCGTGGTGCAGCGCCTGGGGAGTGATGGTGCCCCGCTCGGCTCGCCCCTCGCCACGAACGAGAGCGGCGCCATCACCCTCGGCGACCTCACGGTGGAGCCGACGAGCGACCGCGTGCTGCTCAGCTTCGCTGCCCCCGTCTCCGCTCTGATGAACGGTTCTGGCGCGGGGGTCAGCCCGGGTGGGCGCGATGCGAACTGGCGAGTCGTGGCAGTACCGCAAGGCTTTACCCCACCGGAACCCTTGCCATACAACGCGTTCATTCCTACATCCGTGCCGTCAATCTTTGTCGGAGGCGGCGCTAATACCGGCTTTAACGGTATGCGCTGGATTACCCCCAGTTCCACCCATACTTCGATCGTGGGCCCTACCCACAACTGGATCGTCGCCCAGACCTTCACTATCGCCCAGGATGGCTCCTACGACTTCAACTTCCTTGGTGCAGGCGACAACGCGCTCGAGTTCTATATCAACGGCATCGTCGACACCACCGACCCGAGACGTCCGACCATCACCGGGGGTACCCAGATTGGCACGCGGCAATCTGGCTTCACCTCCATGAACTCCTTCCGCGGAACGGCCTACCTCACCGCTGGTACCCATACGGCTTATATGGTGCTGATTGACGAGGGTGGCTCAACCGGGGCGATCATTGAACCCTCGCAGTTTGCCGCTGGCTCGCAGATCCGTGGCGTCTGGGTGAGCCCCACGAGCCAACTGCTCGTCTCGGAGTTGCTCGGTGGCACCACGAGTAGCACGAACCCCGCGGCACACTTCAGCCCGAAGGGCCAGAACTACCAGTTACTTTGGGGGAGCGATACGTCGCTGCTGAGCCAGAGCTTTCCGGTCAGCACGAGCCTGCCCTTGGCAATGTTGAGCGTCGCTGGCGGCAGTAACGCGCTGGAGGCCATGGGCTGGGTGACGCAAACGATCACGGCGACCGCCGATCAGGAGCGTACGCGCCTACGCCTTACCAGCCTGAGCCCCGGTGCCACCGGACCAGCCCTCGACGCCCTGCGCGTCGAGCCGGTGACGAGCAGCAACCGAGCCACCCAGGTGGATGCGGGCAACGGCCACAGCTGCGCCCTCATGGCGGATGGCCACCTGCGCTGCTGGGGGGCAAACAGCTACGGCCAGACAGATGTACCGATCGACCTCGGCACCATGAGCCAGGTGAGCGCGGGTGACAACCATACCTGTGCCGTCACGACCGACGGCAGCTTACGCTGCTGGGGCGATAGTAGTCAAGACCACATTGCTGTCCCGAGTGACCTGGGTAACGTGAGTCAGGTGAGCGCGGGTGAGTTCCATACCTGCGCAGTCACAAGCAGCGGCTTCGTGCGCTGTTGGGGGCGGAATAGTGAGGGCCAAACTGCCGTGCCAAGCGACCTGGGCAGTGTCACACAGGTGAGCGCGGGTGGGAGGCACACCTGTGCGCTCACGAGTAGTGGAGGTGTACACTGTTGGGGGCGGAATAGTGAGGGCCAGAGTAACATCCCAAGCAGCCTGGGTAGCGTTACGCAGGTGAGTACGGGCGCAGAACACACCTGCGCGCTCAGTAGTGACGGCAGCCTGCGCTGCTGGGGCTCGAATAGTGCTGGTCAATTGGGTAAGTCACTCGTGCTGAATGGCAATTTTGAGGCACCAACAGCACCGAATAATTCATATACGACCTACTCCACTGGGAGCACCTTCAGCAACTGGACGGTCGAGAGCGGTTCGGTTGATCTCATATCCTCCACCTACTGGAACGGTGCCGATGGTGGGCAGTCGGTAGATATGAGTGGGCAGTCGACTATTGCAACTGGCAGCCTCTACCAAGACCTCGCCACGACGAGCGGGCAGACCTACCAGATCCAATTCGCCATGGCTGGGAATCCTGAGTGCAGCCCTTCCATCAAACAACTTGAGGTCTGGTGGGGTGGGGAGTTGCTCAACACGTTGAGCTTCGACGTGACCGGTCGCTCAAATACATCTATGGGTTGGGAGACCCAGACCCTGACGGTGACCGCGGAGGCGAGTCTCACCCGCCTGCGCTTCAAGAGCCTTACGGCAGGTGGTTGCGGACCAGCGCTCGACAGCGTCAGGGTCGTGCCAGTACCAGATGAGAGCTTCACGCAGCTCAGTGCGGGGGGGGTGCATACCTGTGCCATCACGACCGACGGCAGCCTGCACTGCTGGGGCGACAATAGCCAGGGGCAGATCAGCGTGCCGGATGACCTGGGCAGCGTGAGCCA
>CAIWUD010000195.1 GCA_903915775.1 uncultured Chloroflexota bacterium
CGAAGAGTATGCTCACGACGGACACATCACCGGTAGCCATCTGCTCCCCCTACCCATGCTATCGCTACGCCTGAATGAGATCCCGAAGGACGCACCGATTATCTGTGTCTGTCGCTCCGGCAATCGCAGCGGTGTGGCTGCCGAGCAGTTGATGCGCCAGGGCTTTGCCAACGTCATCAATCTCACTGGTGGCATGATTAGCTGGACGCGCGCTGGTCTGCCGATGCAGCATGGGTAAGAAGGATAGCGACACACCTATGAGCAGTGAACTTCCATGTAGCACCATGAAGGTGCAGACTGAACACGCCTCCTTACGCAGCTATGCCGTAACTGCCGACGTGCTGCTCGCTGCGCAACCTCAGGTTGGGGATTGGGCCCATCTTGCCGCAGAGGGCTACACCACGATCCTCAACCTACGCTCCGACCCTGAGCGAGCCGCGCTGCAGGGGCGTAACGCCGAAGCGGCCGGTCTGCGTTACATCCACCGTCCCTGGCCAGCCTACCAACTCGACCGTGAGCATATGGACGAACTGGCGGCAATCCTCACCGATCCCCAGACTGGCCGCATCGTCTTCCACTGCCGCAGTGCCACGCGTGTCGGCCTGATGTGGCTCCTCTACCGCCAACTCCACCATGGCTGGAGCCGCGAACAGGCAGAGGCAGAGTTGCGCGCCGCCGGGTATGATGACGAGGCACTTGAGACCTTCGCCTTCTGTGCCGACGACTACTTCGAGCGAGCCGCTGAGGCGATCACGAAGTAGCTCGGAGGATTAGTGAGCATGGCAACTTCACCGCAGGCCCCCAGTAGGGCAGGGCGAGCAGTTCGAGCGACTGGTCTGAGCCGCTACATGCCGTTCACCCGTTGGCTTCTCCACTACCGCCGGAGCGATCTGCCTAGCGACCTCGTTGCTGGCATCGTGACCGCGATCATGCTCATTCCTCAGAGCATGGCCTACGCCCAACTGGCTGGCCTCCCACCACAGGTTGGCCTCTACGCCTCAGTCGTTCCCCTGATCATCTACGCTCTGCTCGGCACCTCGGGCCAACTCTCGGTAGGGCCGGTGGCGATCACCTCGCTCCTGGTCTTCAGTGGGGTGAGAGCCCTAGCCGAGCCGGGGAGTGCACGCTACCTCCAGCTTGTCCTGCTCCTGGCCCTGATGATCGGCCTACTCAAACTCCTGCTCGGGCTCCTCCGTCTGGGTGTTCTGCTCAACTTCATCTCACACCCCGTGCTCTCTGCCTTCACCACGGCCTCAGCCCTGATCATTGCTGCCGGGCAACTCAAGTATCTCCTGGGCTACAAGGTGGGTGGTGAGCGGATCTACGAGACGCTCTACCAGACGATCGTCCAACTCGGCCAGACGAATCTGGTCATCTTCACCATTGGCCTCGCCAGTATCGCCCTACTCCTCTTCTTTCGTAAAGGGCTACGGCCACTGCTGGTCAAGAGGGGGCTCAAACCCCTGGTGGTAACCCTGATCGTGAGCGGAGCACCCCTGGTGACCATCCTCCTCGGCACCCTGATCACCTGGATCTTCCGGCTCGACCAGAGCGCCGCCGTGGCTGTGGTGGGCGCCATCCCATCGGGCCTCTCTCCACTGAGTTGGCCTGCGCCAACTATCGCCGATGCGCAGATGCTGCTGCCCACGGCCATGACGATCATCCTGGTGAGTGTCGTCGAGTCGATCGCCGTAGCCAGAGCACTGGCGAGTAAACGCCGCCAGGTCATCGAGCCCAATCAGGAGTTGATCGCCCTGGGCACAGCGAACCTTGCCGCCGGTCTCTTC
>CAIWUD010000196.1 GCA_903915775.1 uncultured Chloroflexota bacterium
AAAAGATTATGGTACAATTGATCCACCGCAGAGCCCCATCTACGGCCGCGTTGTATTCGAAGTAGCCGTAGCATCGGCCGCGCCGGTGGTGCCATACTCCCCGACCAGGATCCGGAGAACGAAGTAGCATGATCGTCGTACTAGCTGGCGGTGTGGGTGCCGCAAAATTCCTTGAGGGCGTGGTCCAGACGAGTCCACCCGAACAGGTCACCGCAGTCGTGAACACCGGGGACGATTTCGTTCTGCACGGGCTCAATATCTCTCCCGACATTGATATCGTCACCTGCACCCTGGCCAACCTGATCGACCGGCAACAGGGCTGGGGCATTCTTAATGACACCACCGCCTGCATGGATTGGCTCGCTAAGCTCGGTGGACCAAACTGGTTCAAGCTTGGCGATCGTGATCTAGCACTGCATATCAGGCGTACCGCCCTCCTGCGTGAGGGCTGGAGTCTCAGTCAGGTTACCGATAGCTTTCGCCGTGCACTGGGTGTGCGGGTACGCATCGTACCAATGAGTGATGATCCTGCACCGACGCACATCCTCACCGACGCCGGTGAGTTTCACTTTGAGGAGTATTTCGTACAACGGCGGGCCGAGGATACCATTCAGGGTATACGCCTCCACGCCGCCGGTGTAGCCCAGCCAGCGCCAGGGCTCCTCGAATTGATCGCCACTGCCGATGTCGTGATGATCGCACCTAGTAATCCCATTGTCAGTGTCGGCCCAATCCTCGCGCTCCCTGGCCTACATGAAGCACTACGCGCTACAGCAGCACCTGTCGTTGCCGTAAGCCCCATTGTAGGTGGAGCAGCCATTAAAGGTCCCGCAGCTCCGCTCATGCGTGCCGCTGGCCACGAGGTTTCCGCGCTTGGTATCGCCCATATCTATGCAGATCTCATCGACGCACTGGTGATCGATCAGGTCGATGCCGATCTTGCCGCGCCTATCACTGATCTCGGATTGGCAGTGGCGGTAACCGACACGATCATGCGCGGTACGGCCGAAAAGGCGAACCTAGCGGCCACAGTTCTGGCCCTTGCCAATACGATAGCCTGAGCTGGTTATGATGAACCTCCATGCGGTTGTACCAGTCAAAGCGCTACGGTTGGCTAAAAGCCGTCTCGCGCCCGCCCTCGCCCCCGCTGGACGTCGCGCGCTGGTGCTCGAGATGCTTGGTCGTGTCCTGCGCACGCTGAACCACCCAGCTATCACCACTATCTGGCTCAGTAGTACCGACTCGCTACTCCTCGCAATGGGTCTCGCCTGGGGGGCACATCCCCTCTACGATACGGCTGGCGAACTGAACGGAGCCCTGGAGCAGGCGCGTAGTGTGGCCTGGGCAGCCGGGGCCACAGCGCTCCTGGTTGTTCCCGCAGACATACCGTTGATCAACGCAGAGGATGTGGCCTCCGTGGCCGCTGCCCTTGTGAACGGTGCAGATGTCGTCCTTGCTCCTGATATCTCTGGTCGTGGCACGAATGCCTTAGCACTGCAGCGCCATGCCGAGCTTCCTTTTCGCTTCGGCTCCGGCAGTGCGCTCCACCATCAGGCGGAGGCAACGGTGCGCGGCTTACGCATCGACCGCATCTGCTCAGCAACGCTCGCTTTTGACATCGATCTGCCGTCAAGCCTTGACCACTACCGCAGCCTCACCACCGGACAGACAGCGTTATAGCTCACCCCCCTAGCGCAACAGACAAGCTCGTGCTAGGATAAGAGCCATATAATGGGGAGGGTTTGTGCCACCCCATACTGGAAAGGTGAAGGTTATGGCTCAGCGACAGCAGCGCTTCAGCACACGTGACGAGGTTTACCTTAACAGTCCCGGTTTCGAGACGTACATGGGCGCTGGCGCGGTCTTCCTCCTCGTCTTCACCGCCATCTTCATCTACAGCATCAAGTCACACCTCGAGCTCCTCGTCTGGCCTGGCCTCGCTGTTGCCATTGCAGCCGGGTTCGTCACCCTCAAGTGGCTTGAGCGGCGCGAATTTGCCCGTAAGCTGGCAAAACTTGAGGCAGAGCAGCGCAGAGATCAAGTGGTTGGGCAGCGGTAGGTGCGGTCACACACTGAAGTGAACGTCCGGTAGGGCAAGTTGTGCCCTCCACAAACAACAAGGGTACGGAGGTATCACCCCCGTACCCTTGCCATAGGAACGCCACAACGGGCTCAGTGTTAGGATCGAGCTGGGTAGATCACAATTTTGCGGTTCTCACCCTCGCCGGAGCTCTCCGTATAGATGGTCGTATCGCCACGCAGCGCCAGGTGCACAATCCGGCGCTCATAGGCTGCCATAGGCTCAAGCATAATTGGACGTCCAGTCTGGCGTACACGCTCAGCCATACGACGTGCCAGACCCTCGAGCGACTCCTGGCGGCGTTGGCGATAACTCCCAACATCAACCACAACCTGTGGCCAACGATGGACTCGTCGGCTCACGAGCAGGTTGAGCAGAAACTGTAGGGAGCGGAGCGTCTCGCCGCGCCGACCGATGAGCAGGCCCATGGCATCCTCATCAGCACCTTCCACATGGAGGGTCACGCTCTCCTCGATGTCACCCTTCTGGCCAGGAACCCGGATCACCACTGGTGTGACATAGGCGTGGATATCCATGCGCGCGAGAAGTTCATCAAGAACCTGACACGCGATGGTTTGAACATCAGCGCTTTCACCCGGAGAGGGTTCTGAGCTCTCGTCCCCCTCTTCATCAACGACAGTCACACGGACGAGGGCTTCGTCACCAGACTCCAGCACCGCAATCGCCACCTCATCGCGATCCTTCCCGAGTTGCGCGAGGGCCAACTCGACAGCCTCTGCAACGGTACGTGCGCTGATCTCGATGCTCTTCATGACAACCCTCACTTACGCTTCCGCGAACGGCGCGGATTGACTGGATTGCGGATCGATGAACGCACCCGAGTAACAGCCTGTTCAACTGCATCACCAGGAGCAGGTTCACTACTCTCTGCGGTAGCGGGTGCAGACATATCTTTAGCCCCAGTCAGCGGTCGCATCACACTCCAGAAATCGGCTCGCGCCGGTGCAGCGACTACCGCACTTCCCGCTGCATCAACTCCAGCAACGGCAGGCATCGCTGCCCCTGGCATCGCCAACGGACGATTGTCAGGGGGGAGAAACTTGAGATAGTTCGCCAACGATCCCCACCCACTCGTAAAGTATTGCTGGACAATCCCGATCGCGCTGCTCACCACCCAGTAGAGCACAGCACCCTGGGGGAAAGTAAACGCGATGTAGCCAAAGATCAGCGGCATGAACATCATGGTCTGGGTCATGACCTTCTGCTGCGGATCTTGCACGCGCGGGGTTGCCATCACCGTCTGCAGGAACTGGAACACAATTGAGAGCGTGGGAAGGATCAGGAGAATAGCGCCATTGAAACCATTCGGGCCAAAGGCTACATCGCCGGCACCAATGGAGCCCAACAGGTTGCGGGCAAAGATTGCCGCAACCTGCGGATCCTGGAGCTGCGTTGCGGCAGCAGAGCTCAAGTACTGGCGACCAGCATCACCGCCAAAGAGGTGGTAAACGGCCTGGTAGACGCCAAAGAAGATCGGCAGCTGCAAGAGAAGGGGGAGGCATCCGCCTACCGGGTTGATCTTATACTCACGATAGAGCTTAAGGGTCTCTTCCTGGAGCTTCTGCGCATCTTTTCCATGCTTCCGCTGCAGTTCCTTGATCATCGGCTGCAGCTCTTGCATCCTGCGACTCGATCGAATCGAACTGAGCGTCAGGGGCAGAATGATCAGGCGAGCGGCTATCGTAAACAGTACAATGCCAAGGGCGACATTGCCGCTGATCGATGAGAACCAGATGAGCGATAGCTCAAGGAGACCAACAAACCATGACCACATAGGGCATCCTCAACGTGAGCAGCACGAGCGCTCAGACCTAACCTTCCGCACCAGAAGGTTCAACATTCAGTGGTGACAGACGATTAGGCAACGACTGACGCCACACTCCCGATCGACGGAGCAGCTGCTCAACAAGCTGAGATAGCTCCGAGAAGGGCATTTTTAAGACTTCCGTACTACGGACAACGATGACAAGATCATAGCCATGGCTAATTGATGGGAGCAAGAGGCGTACCACCTCCCGAACCCGCCGCTTAGCCCGATTGCGCTCAACTGCACCACCGAACTGTCTGGTAACGACGAAGCCACAGCGTACGCGATGCCGACGACTGACGGCAACACTCAGGTTGAGCAGTGGCGAACTCGACAGCCGTCCTTCTCGACGCACGCGCCGGAACTGATCAGGCCGACGCAGCCTGTGGGCGCGCTTCATAGGCTACAGTGTGCAGAGAGCGAAAAGGCCTGCATGAGCTAGCGATGCCCGCGACGACCACCATCACGACGCTCATCGCTTACGGTGAGCTTGTAGCGCCCCTTCAGACGCCGACGGCGGAGCACCTCGCGTCCATCCTTGGTCTCCATTCGCGACAGAAAACCGTGCTTTCGACGGCGTGGAATACGCTTTGGCTGCCATGTACGTTTTGGCATATGTTCAATACTCCAGCGGGCCCCGAACCCCTTCAGAATGCATGAGCCGAGGCCACGATATCCGGGACATTATACGTGTCAGATCAGTGCCATGTCAACCCAGAACTTTTCGGTAACTGAGTCACATCTCCTCCTAGCGAAACCAGGGCTAGGTGAGGGTATCTCGTGGAGGGCTGTGCCCTCCACACCTGCTATACGTTGGTCACGTCAAAACCAGGGCTAGGTGAGGGTGTCTTGTGGAGGGCTGCACCCTCTCTAGTAGGCGACACCCTCACCCCTGCGCACCCTACTCATCACGGCCGACTTGCTGGAGCGTTCGCTTGA
Organism: uncultured Chloroflexota bacterium; assembly: GCA_903915775.1. GTDB lineage: Bacteria > Chloroflexota > Chloroflexia > Chloroflexales > Chloroflexaceae > Viridilinea. Next base: position 4,848 of record CAIWUD010000196.1, read on the forward strand.
TCGCATCACGCTGACGACGATCCTGACGTACCTCATCAGTATCATCATCAAAGTCGTTATCATCGCGTCGGCCACCCTTGCGGTCGCGGCGGGAGGTCGAACCGCCAAACTTTGTCAATAAATCCTCGATGGTAGCATCGCCAACAAACTCTTCCTCAACCTCTTCGGTACTGTAGGTCTCAGGTTGAACTGGTGCACGACCCCGCTCGCGCTCACGGCCAGCGCGGCGCTCACGCTCGCGCTCGCGGCCAGCCCGTGCCTCGGCGGCCGAGGCAAAACGCTGAGCAGCAGTTGTCGTGCTCGGCCGTGGCGATGAAGAAGATGACCCCGCTGGGACTGCCTGAGAAGTCATGCTCATCTGAGCCGATTCCCGCTCTTCATCACCATCACTGCCCGGCTCTTCCGATTCATCAAGACGCATGGTTAGGCTGATGCGCTTGCTCTGCTGATCCACTTCGAGTACACGAACAGTCACCCGATCACCAACCTTGACCATATCCTCCACTCGGTTCACCCGACTAGTTGAGAGGGCCGAGATATGAACGAGGCCATCGCGCCCAACACCAATGTCGACAAAGGCACCAAAGGGCGCGATACCACTGACGGTACCCTCAATAATGCGTCCTGGTTCAAGACCCTGCATCTTCTGGGTGCGCTGGGCTCGGCGCAGGCTCAGGCTAATCCGCGTTCCTTCAGGATCGACCTCCAGCACCTTGAACGGGAAGCGATCGCCAACCTTTACTGCATCTTCGGGCTTCTCAACACGACCTTCAGCAAGTTCGCTGACGTGCACCAGACCATCCTTACCCACGCCGATATCAGCAAAGGCACCGAAGGGTGCGTAGCCAGTGATCACTCCGTCAACCACATCACCGACCTTAATCGCTGCCAAACGATCCTTATCGATCTCGGCCCGACGGGGCTTTCCACGTGCCCCCGAGCGACCCTGCTCTGCGCGCTCACGCTCCCCACCACCCAAGCGCATCGTCAGGCTGATACGTCGTGCATCGGGGTCAATGCTCTTGATTCGCACCTTCACCGTATCACCAATCTGGACGACATCCGAGGGGGTCTCGATACGTGTATCACTCATCTCTGAGATGTGAACCAGGCCATCACGCCCAACGCCGACATCCACAAAGATGCCGTAGAGCGCGATCGAGGTCACACGACCGCTGAGCTCCATTCCAGGCTGCAGATCCTTAAACTTACGTGGTCGAGCGTTCTCTTCAGCAACCGGCTTGAAGCTTGCACCAGCCGACTCGGTGACATCAGCACCAGTGGCGGCCGGGTCAGGCAGAGGCTGACTTGCCGGCTCTGCCTCCGCCGTTAGCTGTGGCGAGGCGGCCTCGGCCTGCGCCGCCGGAGCGTTCGCTGCGTCGAGCAGCGTACCAAGCAGCTCGCTCTCGACGGAGTCCTCCTTACGTACCTGATCGGTCATCGCCTCCATCCCTCCTACGTGTGCTAAATTGTACGATTGCCACTTGCCGCTCCTCGCGGCGAGGTCCCACCCCAAAGGTTGGATCAAAGTCCTTAACGGAGGGGTTTCATCCCTCCCGTAATATTACGCTACTACTGCATTTGACGACGTACAGCCTGCACCAGACCGCCATCGCTCAGATCGTCAAGCCGATAGTATGCACCGCGCAGATGCTCAGCCAGACGCCGTGAGAGCCCACGATCAAAGCTCGAGTGCTCAGTGTCGATAACAATAGCACGAATTGCACGCCCAGCAATGAGATCAGCAATCTGGTATGCCTCCTGCTGTGGCGGCAGATGGCTTAGGGCAACGTTGGCCTGACCATCAGTCAGCAGCACCATGAGGGGGAGCATCTCTTCATCCTGACGGCGTGCCCGCTCCAACAACTCAAAAGCGGTGAGCATGCCACGTGCTAGGGGTGTCTTGCCACCAGTAGGCATTGCCTGCAGGCGCTTTTGGGCCAACTCGACACTATTCGTCAGCGGCAGCAGCACCCGAGCATAGTCGCGTTGAAAACTTACCAGTCCCACGCGATCGCGGCGTTGGTAGGCATCACGCAGTAGCGAGAGCACAGCGGCTTTGGTCGCCTGCATGCGCGCTTCTGCGGCCATGCTCCAACTGGCATCAACCACAAAACAGACTGCGTTGCGAGTACGGCGCACGCGAACTTTCTGGCGCAGATCGGCGCGCTGCAGCAGCACCCTGGGGTGGCGGCGATGGGGAAGAGCGACCGTATGGCTCAACTCGTCACGACGCTTGCGCTGGTAGATAGCTGCCTCGCGCAGGGTTGCATCGAGGGCCAGATCGGTAACCCGGGGCACACGCTGGCTCTTGATGTAACGACCTTGCTTCCGTTTCGTTCGGGTACGCGTACGCTTTCCGGGCGAACGGCGCTGCTGACGGTCACTCTGCCCTTCAAGGCGACGGGTACGAAACAGTTGGTCCGCCTCAAACTGCTTCCCACCACTACTGGTATCAGCCGCCGAGATTCCACTCTCAGGACTACCTGCGCTGCCAAGGGGAGTCACCTGTCCACCCCCTCCCTGCTCGTCACCGCCTTCACCACCCTGTTTGGGGTCGTTCAACTCAGCCTTTTTTTTTACTGCATCACCAGAAGCTGCCTCGGCAGGTTTGCCGTGGCGCTCAAGGATCGCGGCAACTCGCTGCTCATCGAGCTTAATGTCGGTGAATGGCTGACGGCGCATACGGTGAGGCAGCGCCAACTCGGCGGCGATACGAATATCTTCAACACCCAAACGCGTCCGCCCACTCCAGGCAGCGTGGGTGCGTGCCGTCTCTAGGATGGTCAGATCAGCGCGATGGCCATCAACCCCCAACTCGATGCAGAGGCTCGCAACAGCCGCCATATCAGAGCCATCCATCATCACCGCAGGCAGGAGCTCGCGTGCGGTAGCGATACGTACCGCCAGATCATGCTCCACCGGCTGCCAACTCGCAATGAAGCCCTGAGGATCCGCTTCGTACGCCAACCGCCGCTCGATAACCGCCACACGGGAGGGCACATCAACCAGGCCAGCGACCTCTACGGCCAGACCGAAGCGATCGAGCAGCTGTGGCCGCAACTCACCCTCTTCAGGGTTCATCGTACCCACAAGGATGAAGCGCGCCGGATGGGAGATACTCACCCCCTCGCGCTCAACCGTATTCACACCCATTGCGGCCGCATCAAGCAGCAGATCAACGAGGTGATCATCGAGCAGGTTCACTTCGTCGACGTAGAGGAGGCCACGATTGACCTGAGCCAACAGGCCAGGTTCGAAGCGGCGCTGCCCCTCAGTGATCGCATGTTCAAGGTCGAGCGAGCCAACTACTCGATCCTCAGATGCAGAGACGGGGAGCTCTACGAGACGCGTAGGACGTGTGGAAGTAGGGAGTGGCTGACCAGTACTACGAGCCTGACAGCTGGCACAGAGCCCAGCGGGGCGATCAGGCTGGCAAGAGTATGGACAACCTTCAACCACGGTGATCG
>CAIWUD010000197.1 GCA_903915775.1 uncultured Chloroflexota bacterium
CCCGTGATCGCAGTCAACGATAGCGACACCAAGCACATGTTCGATAACCGTTACGGTACTGGCCAGAGCACCCTAGATGGCATCATCCGGGCTACCAACGTGCTGCTGGCTGGGAAGACCTTCGTGGTTGCCGGCTACGGCTGGTGCTCCCGTGGGATTGCTGAGCGGGCCGCCGGTCTGGGCGCCAATGTGATCGTGACTGAGATCGATCCGATCAAGGCCCTTGAGGCGGCGATGGATGGCTATCGGGTGATGCCCATGGAGCAGGCGGCGCCCCTGGCCGATTTCATCGTCACCGCCACTGGCAACAAGCATGTGCTCGATCAGAATACTTTCCGTGTGATCAAGCATGGCTGTGTGATCGCGAACAGTGGCCACTTCAATGTTGAGATCAACATTCCAGCCCTGGAGGCCCTCTCCGTCGAGAAGCGTCAGCCACGCGCCTTCATCGACCAGTATATTCTGCACGATGGACGGCAGGTCAACCTGCTTGGTGAGGGGCGCCTGATCAACCTGGCCAGTGCGGAGGGCCACCCATCCGCGGTGATGGACATGAGTTTTGCCAACCAGGCCCTGGCTAGCGAGTTCCTCCTCCGCAATCAGGGGAAGCTTGGGGTTGGTGTTCATGCCCTGCCCAAGTCCCTGGATCGCGAAATTGCGGCGTTGAAGCTACGCGCGATGGGTGTGCAGATCGATGTCCTGACCAGTGAGCAGGAGACCTACCTGAACAGCTGGCAAGAGGGTACGTAGCGGTTACTGAGGTAGGTTGGGAAGGGTGGGCTCCACGATCGAATGGGGCGCAGCCGACGGGTTGGGAGGGTAGTGCCCTCCCACGAGCCCCCGCGATCGGGTGGGGCGCGGCCGTACGAACATAGTACAGAAAAGCAGGAGCAGCAGCGTATGTCCACGACGTTTACGAGCTCGCCTCGCTTCTATTTCACGAGCGAGAGCGTTAGCAGCGGGCACCCCGACAAAATGTGCGACCAGATCAGCGATGCGATTCTCGACGCCTTTCTGAGCCACGATGCAAAAGCGCGTGTGGCAGTTGAGACGGCAACAACAACTGGTCTGATTGTCGTGCTCGGTGAGGTTACCTTCGCCCAGGGTTACATCCCGATCGAAGAGATTGTACGAAAAACGGTGAAGGAGATCGGCTACACGAGTGCTGAGTTCGGCTTTGATGCCGATACCTGTGGAGTACTCGTGGCCGTCCATGGCCAGTCTCCCGACATTGCCATGGGTGTCGATAAAGCCCTTGAGGCAAAGATCGGTGAGATGACCGAGGATGAGGTTGAGGCTGTCGGTGCCGGTGATCAGGGGATGATGTTTGGTTTTGCCTGCAACGAGACCCCTGAACTGATGCCTGCAAGCAGCGCCCTGGCCCACCGCCTGATCCGTCGTCTGGAGCGTGTTCGCAAGGATGGCACCCTTGCCTATCTGCGCCCGGATGCGAAGAGCCAGGTCACGGTTGAGTATAGCTTTGGTAAGCCGGTTCGGGTCGATACGGTGCTCATTAGCACGCAGCACGCCCCTGAGGCTACTCAGGAGCAGATCCGCGCCGACCTGATCGAGCATGTGATCAAGGCCGAGATCCCCCACGAGTGGTTTGATGCGCGTACCCGTATCTTCGTCAACCCCACTGGCCGGTTTGTGGTTGGTGGCCCTATGGGCGACTCGGGACTGACCGGGCGCAAGATCATCGTTGATACCTACGGCGGCGTTGCCCGCCACGGCGGTGGCGCCTTCTCGGGTAAGGATCCCTCGAAGGTGGACCGCAGTGCAGCCTACGCGGCCCGTTGGGCAGCGAAGAATATTGTTGCCGCCGGGTTGGCCGATCGTGTTGAGCTCCAGGTCAGCTACGCCATTGGTGTTGCTCGCCGGCTCTCCCTCAGTGTCGAGACCTTCGGTAAGGGTAAGGTCGCCGATGAGGTTATTCTCAAGGCGGTGAGTGAG
>CAIWUD010000198.1 GCA_903915775.1 uncultured Chloroflexota bacterium
CCCGGCGGGGTCGACACCCACACTCATCTCGACTCGCCAAGCCAGAACATGCTTACTGCCGATGATTTCCTCAGTGGAACGATGGCGGCAGCGCATGGTGGTACCACAACCATCGTCGATTTCTGCTTCCAGCAGCATGGGGGCACCCTCACGGCAGCACTGGCCGACTGGCACCGCCGCGCTGGGGGCAAGGCGGTCATCGATTATGGCTTCCACATGGTGGTCGTAGACCTGAACGCCACCGTGGAAGCTGAGTTAGCCACCCTACCAGCCACTGGGATCACCTCCATCAAGCTCTTCATGGCCTACAAGCATGGACCGATGGTTGATGATCTGGTGCTGGCACGTGTCCTGATGCTATCCCGTGACCATGGGTCGCTGGTACTGGTTCATGCCGAGAATGGCGACCTGGCCTATCTACTCCAGCGCCAACTGCTCGCCGCTGGCGAGCGTACGCCGCGCGCCCACGCCCTGAGCCGCCCACCACGGGTGGAGGCAGAGGCCGTAGCACGTGCAGCTGCCCTGGCCGAGACTGTTGGGGCCGATCTCTTTGTGGTTCACGTCAGTTGCGCCGAAGCGCTGGAGGAGATCGAACGTGCGCGGACACGCGGCGTACGTATCTTTGCCGAAACCTGCCCACACTACCTCTACACGAGTGAAGAGGATCTCGAGCGCCCCGATTTTAGCGGCGCCAAGTATGTTTTTACGCCGCCCCCACGGGCCCGCGGTCAGCAAGCATTGCTCTGGTCTGCCCTGGCAGATGGGCGCCTCCAGACTGTTGGCTCCGACCACAGTAGCTTCAACTTTCGAGGCCAGAAAGATCTGGGGCGTGATGACTTTACGCTCATTCCCAATGGAGCGCCGGGCATTGAAGAGCGTATGATCGCCCTCTACCAGGGTGTTGTCCAGGGACGCTTCAGTTTGAACCGTTTTGTCGAGCTCACGGCGACTGCGCCGTCAAAGATCTTTGGCCTCTACCCCAAGAAGGGTACGATCACCATTGGCAGTGACGCCGACCTCGTGATCTGGGATCCGGAGCGGCGCCATACCCTGCGCCAGGCGACCCTGCACCATAAGGTTGACTACACCCTCTACGAAGGCATGGAGGTTCAGGGTGCACCAGAGACGGTGCTCCTCCGTGGTGTGCCGCTGGTCGACCATGGTCAGTTTGTCGGGCAACCCGGCTGCGGGCGCTTCGTGCAGCGGACGTTGCACCGGCATGGCCAGGCTCCTGGGCGCACGAGTAGCTGATCCAGACAGGCCACACGCGCTATACATCCTCTGGTGCGCGCCCCGCTCGAGTATCTCGAGCGGGGCGTTGCATTATCAACGTGCGGCGAGTGGGGCTCTCTACACCCTCTGGCCAGTGGGTTAATGCATGGCTATCAGCAGTTGTGTCGGCTTCACTCTGTTTGTCGAAAGTGGCAAATATACTTGCATCCGATAGTTGTGCCAAATGGCACAACGTACGAGTGGTCTGAACCAATGGCGCTCACCCACGAAGGCTTACCAGCTACGCAACCTGATCACTCAGCCCCGCTGAGTCGTACCACCAAGCTGATCCTGCTCGGCTTGTTGGGCCTGGGCCTACTGATCTTGGTGGCTGTCCTCTGGTTCACCATCGCTCAACCGGTTCAGGTCCTGCCACGGATCAGAGCGCTACCGAGCTTCGTGCTACAGGATCAGTACGCTCTTCCCCTACACGAGAGTGATCTCCGTGGGCGGATGGTCTTGATCAACTTCACCTACACCGGTTGTACGGACGCGTGTGCGGCACAGCGCGAGGCTCTGGTTACGCTACGTGAGACCTTACGGGCCGATGGGCGCCTTGGCCGTGAGCTCATCTTTCTCACCATCAGCTTTGACCCAGAGCGGGATAGCAGCATGGTTTTGCAGACCTATGCGGCCCAACTGGGGGCTGAACGCAACTCCTGGCGCTTTGCCACCGGTGATCCGGCTGAACTGAAGGCGCTGATCGGCGGTGAGCTTGGCATCTACTACGGCCTTCCCGACGCAACGGGCCGCATTGAGCATGAGCAGCAGTTGCTGTTGATCGATGGCAATGGCCAGTTACGGGCACGCTACGACGGGCAGGGTATCAAGCAGGAGCGCCTGCTGCGCGATCTCGGCATGATTCGCGAGGAGTTGGGCAGCAGTGGGCTGATGCGTCAGATCTACGAGGCTTCCCACCTCTTCCTCTGCTACCCCCCAGACTGATTGTGATCGGCCATTCTTGCGGCTGTGCTGCACCACACCACGACGGATACGGGGTTACTCGGGAGGGCCATGCCCTCGCCAACCCACCTAATGTTCACTCAGACAAGAGAGGAGATAGCACCATGGCCTTGAATGATGAGGCATCGTCCGAAACTGATGGTGAGGTACATGAGTCGCACGAGCCACCGCGTGGGGCGCTCCTCATCACATGCGGCTACCTGGTTCTGATCTGCGCCCTCTGGCTGCAGGTCTATCTCCAACTAATCAGTAACGGAGGGGTACCCCGGCCATGATGAAGAATAGTAGCAAACTGGTCGGCTACATCTTCGAGTTCGCCTGGATCCTGCCCAGTGTAGCGATCCCGGTAGCGGTGATCACGGCGGTCATCATCACCGCATTCGCGGTAGGGATCCGCGTCCCCGATATTGCGGGGCGCATCGATCCCGTTGCGATCAACAACGTTGCGCCCTTCAACGAACCAGGGGTGCGTGAACTAGCCCCAGGGCGTTACGAAGCGACCCTGATTGCACAAACGTTTCTCTTCACACCCAATGAGATCGAGATCCCCGCTGGATCCGACGTCACGTTCGTGCTGACCAGCCGCGATGTCATTCACGGCTTCAAAATTGTGGGTACCTCAGTGAACATGATGGCAGTTCCGGGACAGATCTCAAAGATGACCGCTCATTTTCCTGAGCCGGGTGAGTATCTCATCCTCTGCCATGAGTATTGTGGTAGTGGCCACCATGTCATGTATGGCAAGATTATTGTCAAGTAGCGAGCACTAGACCATCCTAGGGTATGTTTCAAACGAGTTTGACCAGCTTACGGGAGGTGTGGAGGGCGAAGCCCTCCACAAAAAACCCCAACCCAGCCATGGGAGCGTCAGATTGTCAAGCCGGTGCAGCCGAAATTGAGACATCCCTAGCAAGGAGAGGATTATTCTATGGCTGCTATCACCCGACCGCGCGGTGCCGAGCGCGTTCTCGCAACGGATCGCTTCGCAACCGAAATCCGGCTAGCCAGACTCAACATCCTGATTGCATTCATCGCCCTAGCCCTCGGCGGGCTTATGGGGGTCTTGCAAATTTTGCAGTACAACGGGATCGATCTCTACCGTTTCATCAAACCCATTCTCCCGGGTGGCTACTACCAGGGGCTGACCCTCCACGGCGTACTCAACGTACTGGTCTTCACAACATTCTATATTATCGGCTTCCTGACGCTGATCACCGCCAAAGCGTTTGACAAACCCCTAGTGCACAAAGGGCTGGGCTGGTTCACCTTCTGGCTCATGCTGGGTGGCCTGCTCATGACGGCCCTGCCGATTCTGCTCAACAACGCCACTGTTCTCTTCACCTTCTACCCACCGCTCAAGGCTGATGGCTTTTTTTACCTCGGGCTGACGCTCGTAGTCGTTGGAACCTACTTTCTCCTCCTCAACCAGGCCCTCACCTACCGGGTCTGGCGTAAGGAGAATCCCAAAGCAAAGATACCGCTTCCGGCCTTCATGGCGATCGTCACCATGTCGATGTGGGTCATCGCCACCATTGGCATTGCCGCTGAGATGCTGTTCCTACTGATTCCGTGGTCGTTCGGATGGGTAGAGGGCACCGACGTCCTCTTGGCGCGTACCCTCTTCTGGTTCACCGGCCATCCCATCGTCTACTTCTGGCTCCTCCCCGCCTACATCTCCTGGTACACCATGATCCCCAAACAGGCGGGCGGCAAGCTCTTCAGCGAACCGATGGCCCGGGTGTCTTTTGTCCTCTTCCTGGTACTCTCCATACCGATCGGTATTCACCACCAGTATACTGACCCTGGGATCTCAGCGATCTGGAAGCTGGTCCACTTCATCTTCACGGTCGGCGTCTTCTTCCCCAGCCTACTCACCTTCTTCAACGTGGTCGCCTCCCTGGAGCATGCCGGACGCAGCCGCGGTGGCAAGGGCTGGCTGGCCTGGATCTTCGCCCTCCCCTGGAAGAGTGCGACTTTCACCGCGCAGGTCTTCGCCATGATTCTCTTCGCCTTTGGCGGAGCTGGTGGCGTGATCAACGCGAGCTATAACCTGAACCTGGTGGTACACAACACAGCCTGGATCTCCGGCCACTTCCACCTCACCGTCGGATCGGCAGTTGCCCTAAGCTTCATGGGTATGGGCTACTGGCTGGTACCCTACCTGAGTGGACGTCGGCTCTTTAGCAACTTCCTAGGCCTTGCCGCTTCCTGGTGCTGGCTGATCGGTATGATCCTCTTCTCGCACTTCATGCACATGCTTGGCCTCCTGGGTGTACCGCGCCGGAGCATGCTGGGCGGGGCGCCCTACTTCAACGAGTCGACCTATGCTGGTGTGGCCGAGTGGCGACTACTGCTCCCTGTCGCGATGGTTGGTGGTCTGGTGATGTTTGTCAGTGCCATCCTCTTCTACACGAACATGGTTCTGACCATCACCCGCGGCCAGCCTGAGCCAAACCAGCAGATCCCCTTTGCCGAGAAGATCTCTGGACCCGAGGATGTACCCGCGGTACTCGACCGCTTCTGGCCCTGGGTAGTTGGGGCAATCATGCTCATCGCGATCAACTATGGTCCGACGCTCTACTACTTGATCAGCACGAGCCGTTTGAATATCCCCGGTCTGCGCCCCTGGTAATAGGCGGCGGATCTCCTCAGCGGGGAGGCGTGGAGCGTACAGCCATCCACACCTCCCCTCAGCATGTCGAGTCGGCGCGTAACGTGAAGTAGAAGGTACTGCCCTCACCGGGCACGCTCTCCACCCCGATCGTTCCCCCCTGGCGCTCGATCAGCTGTCGACAGATAGCTAGACCCAACCCAATCCCCCGCTCGGCAGAGCTGATCCCCTCACCGATAGCATCGCCCCGAATGAAGCGCTGAAAGATCTGCTCTCGCATCTCTGGTGCAATCCCAGGTCCGGTATCAATTACCTCCACGCGCACGTGATCACCGCGCTCCCGTGCCCGCACCCTGACGCTACCCACCCTGGTATAGCGCCGAGCATTATCGAGGAGCTGGCTGATCACCTGGCGCAGATCGTCGGGATTAGCGCGAACCGGACGCAGCGTCGAGGGAATCTCGATCTGAAGTGAGAGACCCCGTGCGATCATCTGGCTCTCTACACGTCGACCAGCTTCGGTAATCACGTGGGCCAGATCCACGGTCGTGAGCTCACTCGTGGCGGTACCTGCATCGAGATGGGCTACCGTGATGATATTGTGCAGCAGGTCGGCCATCCCAAGGGCCTGGTGGTGGATGGTCTCCACACAGCGTACCTGCTCTTGATCGAGCTGCCCAACCAGTCCACGCAGGAGGAGTTCGGCATTCCCACTGATCACCATCAGCGGCGTCTTGAGCTCGTGCGAGATAGTACCAATGAAGTTGGTGCGTGCCCGCTCAACTGCTACCTCCGCGCTCATATCCTGGAGGAGGAAGATGTAGGTTGATCCGGTGCGCGGGGAGCGGTTCATTGGCACAATCGAGAGACGCACCATCGATTGCCCCAGGCGGTAGAGATTCGGGGAGGGGTAATGGTGAGCAGAGGGTAGCTCTATGGTGGCACCACCCACGCGTACAACAACCGGGGCGTGTGGTTGTGTAGGGGGGGGCACGAGGTGCTGTAGTGGAACGTCACGCAGCAGCTTAGGGTCTGGGGCGTGGCGCCCCAGGTTCATGAGGCGCCGGGCTACTTGGTTGATCAACTGGATGGTACCCTGCTCATCAACGATGAGGATACCATCTGTGATACCCTCGATGATCGCCAGCCGCTGATCAGCGACCAACTGAAGTTGCGTATAGATGCGGATCAGCAGCCAGAGCAGAGCGAGGGAGAGGGAGAGCACTACTCCTATCAGCGCTACCGCCAGAGGTGGGGGGAAGGAGGAGGTCGTTGTCTGGGAGCGGTGGCGTGGAGAAGACTCTCTGCATAGCCAGCGCATAGTCGCCTCATGGAACCAGGAGGGCGGTTCGAGGGCTCAGAGACGCTGGCACGCCCCAGCCCTGGGGCGAGTATAGATGGGTGCGCAGGGCTAGGGCAAGGGACTTTTGGCCATAGCCAGCTAACAGTTTGTTCAAGCAGGCCTACAGGCGATTCATGCTCCACGCGATCAGAAAGATCAAGAGGCTAATCTCGAGGGCCCTGATGGCATCACCCCGCACCCCGATCCAGAAGCTATCCTGGCCCAGCCACCAGCAGATCCGGTTCCACCCACCGCGTAGACGGATCTCTTCACTCCAGGTGCGCAGCTGTGCGACCTTTGCGAGACGGAGGAGCCGTAGAGTACTACTAACGATCGTGAGCCCCCAGACGCCAACCATCACCAGGTGCAGCAGTACGGGCATGCGTTCTACTCCTTACCGTTGTAGGGTAGGCTGATCGCAGTGCGATTAAACCTTCCGTGCCTGTTGGTTTCTCGTCGACATCCCTATTATGCACCAGTTTTGCCCAGAATTACAAGACACTTGGCGTCCATTTTTGGGTCAGCAAATAGGGCAACCACGGGGGGTTGCCCTAACGGCGGTGCCCTAGGAAGGCTTTTGGGGTCAGCTAACGGCTCCGTACCTCACCGTGGGCGAGGTGCTCCTAGCTAGGGGAGGGGTGAACAGCGCTGCTCACTGAACCGAGCTCAGGCCTACGGCCTGAGCGTATTGGCGTTGGTACGCCCTGCGGCGCTATCGTCGAGGTTGGCGATCGTGGTCTCGGCGATGGTGCGCATGGCCTCATGGGTGAAGAAGGCCTGGTGGCTGGTGAGGAGCACATTTGGGAAGGTGATCAGCCGTGCCAGCACCTCATCGTTCATCACCGTGTCGGAGAGGTCGTGGAAGAACTTGCCCTCTTCCTCCTCATAGACATCGAGGCCGACCGCTGCAACATGGCCGCGCTGCACGTAGTCGATCAGCGCCTCGGTATCGATCAGCCCGCCGCGACTGGTGTTGATCAGCATCACTCCGGGCTTGGTGAGGGCCAACGTCTCGCGGTTGATCAGGTGGTGCGTCTGGGGCATGAGTGGTATATGGAGGCTGATGATGTCGGAGCGGCGTAGGAGCTCCTCGAGGCTTACATACTCCATGCCCAGTTCGCTACACGCAGGGTTGGCGCTCAGATCGTAGCCCAGGAGCGGGCAGCCGAAGCCGTGCATGATGCGGGCGAAGACCGCGCCAATCTTCCCTGTGCCCACGACGCCCACCGTGCGGCCGTGAATATCGTGGCCGAGCAGGCCGGCCAGGCGGAAGTTGAACTCACGGGTGCGGTTGAAGGCACGGTGAACGCGCCGATTGACGGTCATCAGGAGGGCTACCGCGAACTCAGCGACGGCGTAGGGCGAGTAGAAGCTCACGCGCATACAGCTGATGCCGTGCTGGGCGGCAGCAGCCAGGTCGAGATTGTTGAAGCCAGTAGAGCGTTGAACGATCGTACGCACCCCAGCCGCGGCGAGGCGCTCCATCACTGGGGCGGTGGCGTGATCGTTCACGAAGAGGCAGACGGCATCGTAGCCCTCTGCGAGGGCCGCTGTCTGCAGGTCGAGCTGGGCTGTCGTATAGTCGAGTTGGTGGCGCCCCTGGTTCGCGGCGTTGAGAAACGTCTGGTCGTAGGAGTGGGCATCGTAGACGAGTACGCGCATGGTCGCTCCGTATCGGGATGTTTCAATTGTGGCTATGCCGACTCGGTTTCAGTGACGGGGCCAACCGGTTACGGCTGCGCTGGCAGTATACCATGGAAGGATAGGTTACGTAAAAATGTTCTGGTATGGGGCTGTTTACCCCTGGGGTTAGCCAACTGGGCAACCACCCAGATGAACATTTCGAGAATATCGCGAACAGTGGAGTTATTTGTGCGCATTTGTGAAGGTTCGGTGTGCTACGATACGGGCAGTACCCTTCCCTGATAGACAACCAGGAGAGCAATGAGACCAGAGATCCTGGCTTGCGCCGCTCTACACCACTGGGCGTATCGCGCCGCAACGGGTGTTACGCCCTCGACGTCCGACGCTGATGCGTTGCTCCATCGCACGGCCTGGCTGGTTACGGGAGAGCCGAGGCCGTCGGGGGCTACCTGGCCAGAACTACCGACAACGGCGCTACGCTCGATCTTTAGCCGGATCGAGCGGGGTCGTGCGGGATCACTCGCCCTCATGCGCCCGGCTACCCTGGCGCTGGAGCGTGAGCGTCTCTTTCCCACCCTCGAGGCGAGTGGGGGTGATGCGATCACCGATCTTCGTCGCTCTCTCGCACAGCTCGAGGCACGTCATCTCCCTCCTGGAGAGCAGCTCGAGGGGCTCCTCTTTGCGCTCGAACGCCATGCATGGGCCCTCGCCTCGCCGCTGCCTGCTGTTTCTCTCTACGACTTTGCCCGCACCCACGCCGCTCTGGCTGCGGCTCTGGCCGCGGATCCCGATGGTGAGCTGTTGCTGCTGGGTGGCGATCTCTCGGGGGTTCAAGATTTTATCTACAGCGTCAGTGCTAGTGGTGCTGCCCGCCAGCTACGCGGACGCTCACTCTACCTGCAGCTCTTGACCGATGCCTGTGCCCACGCCCTGCTCGAAGCTGCGGTGATGCCACGCTGCAACCTGCTCTATGCTGGTGGTGGAAGTTTCTACCTGCTGTTGCCCGCCACGATGCGTGGACGTCTGGATGATCTGCGTCGCCAGATTGGCTCCTCGCTGCTCACAGCGCACCACGGGGCGCTCTACCTGGCCCTGGGTGCGGTTACCTTCCGTCCAGAAGCGTATACGCGTGAGACATGGCAGCAGCTGAGTGGCCAGATCGATCAGGATAAGCGGCGCCGCTTCGCGACTCTGGATGAAGCAGCGTTTGCCCGTCTCTTCGTACCACAACAGCCTGCCCAGCCACGAACAGAGGATGGTGATGAAGAGCGCGTCGATCGCATGGCTGAGTCGCTGGAGCAGCTTGGAGGCAGGCTCCAACGGGCGTCTATCCTCGCCCTCCAGCCAGACCAGCCCTATGCCCTGAGAGCGGGGGAGCATACGCTCTACGATCTCCTCGCTGCCCTCGGCCTGCGCACACGTCTGCTCGATGATCAGGCCGACCAGCCAAACCGGGTTCGGCGCCGACGCCTCCTCGCACTCACTGATGGTGTTGAGCTTGATGCGCAGCAGCCAGGGGATCTCGTTGGGGTGCGCTACACCGCCACCGAGGCGCCAATCGCTACGGAGCAGGATGTTGCGCACTACCATAGGCTGGATCGCGCCACGAATGACGATCGAACGCTCGCTGTTGGCCAGATCAAGCCCTTCAGCCTCCTGGCAGAGCAGAGCCAAGGCGTGAAGCGTATGGGTGTGCTGCGCATGGATGTGGATGATCTGGGTGAACTCTTTGGTGTGAACCTGGATCGTCCCGACGGAGTGGCAGCCCTGGCCGTCACTGCTGCCCTGAGTGCGGCGCTGAGTCGCTTTTTTGAGGGATGGGTCGATGAGCTGTGCCGCCAGAAGAATGCACAGGGCCGTGGTGGAGTTATGGCCATCTATAGTGGTGGCGATGACCTCTTCCTCCTCGGCTCGTGGGATCTCATGCCTAGCCTGGCCCGTCAGATCCGCGATGATTTTGCCACCTACATCCTGGGACGCCCGCTACAGCCAGGCGAGGTGCCGCCCATCAGCCTCTCCGCGGGCATCACTCTGATTGGTGCGGTCTACCCGATCTACCAGGCGGCGGCTGACGCGGCCGAGGCTCTTGACGCAGCGAAGGCCTATGAGCGTGAACGCCCTGATAAGCGGCGCAAAGATGCGATCAGCTTTCTCGGACGTACCCTTGGCTGGGAGCAGTTCCGTGAAGTGGAGCAGTTGCATAGCGAGCTCGTTGCGCTGATCGAGCAGCGTGCACCGCGTGCACTCCTGATGACGCTCCAGCAGCTCGATCACCAGGCCCAGCAGCGCCAGCCCCACAGCCAAACTGGTCGGCCACAGTTCAACCATGGCCCCTGGGTCTGGCAGGGTGCCTACCAGTTGACCCGCCTGGCTGAACGTGCGCCAAAGGAGCTGCGCCCCCGTCTTGAAGAGCTGCGTGAACGCATCGTCGGCAGGGAAGGTGTGACGAACCGTACCATCGAGCGGGCTGGCCTTGCTGCCCGCTGGGCGCAACTATCCATCCGTAACCGTAGTAGCCAGAGGGAGCAGAGTGATGACGAATCGTCCAACGAATAGGTCGCAGAGCGCTGAGGAGCTTGCCAAGGAACTGATTCCGGCGCAGAAACTGAAGCAGATTATTACTGAACAGACGCCAGAATCGACGGAAGCGCTGGTGAGTAGTGCAGAAGTGATTGGAAAGCGGTTGGCAAAGATTGTCCCCACTTCGCAAGGTGTCCCCACTTCGCAAGGTGTCACCACCTCGCAGATTCGCAACATCTTCGGTACGGTGCGCATGATCGAGCAAGAAGTACAAGCCCTGGCGGAGAGCGATCCGCTGCCCGTCCCGGTTCAGCGCTCGCTCCAGATGCTACGCCCCAAATTGGCCTACCAGTATGGCCGGGCTCAGGATCGGAATAAGGTGGAAATGGGCGCTCTCATGATGATCCTCTCCGATGCGATTAGTCTGGTTGGTTCGAGTGTGCCAAACTTCCGCAATTTCATGGACTTTTTTGAGGCAATCCTGGCCTACCATCGTTACGCTGGTGGTAAAACCAACTGAGGCTCCCACGGTCGGGCAGGGTGCAAGCCACACGTACTCTCCCTACGAGTGGAGGGCAGAATCCTGTCGTGCTACGGTCGGGTCGGGTAGAAGCCACATGAACATCGCACAAGAATAAGGATCTCGCTTATGTCTGAACAATCTGCTGCGGTCACTCTCTACGGACGGATCTTTCTACGCGCCGAGATCGAGTTGCTGACTGGTCTGCACATTGGGGGTGCCGCTGCCGGTCTGGAGATCGGTGGTGTTGACAAGCCTGTTATTCGCAATGCCCGCAACAACCAGCCCTACATTCCTGGCTCTTCGCTCAAGGGCAAGCTGCGTTCGCTCATGGAGAAGGCGTATGGAGCGCCACAGACGTATGAGATCAATCGTGACGTCTACGTCCACCTTCCAGAGAGTCAGACAGCCTACCAGCAGTTTGAGATGATTGCCGGAGTATTCGGCAGTTTGCCTGAACGGAGGGGGTTTCACCTTACGCATCCCACCCGCCTGACCGTACGCGATGTGCAGTTGAGTGCGAAGTCGGTCGACGATCTGCGGCGCATGCGAACCGACCTCCCCTTTACCGAAGTTAAGTGGGAGGCGGCGATCGATCGGGTCACCTCAGCTGCTACGCCGCGCCAGATTGAGCGGGTACCAGCCGGTGCGATCTTCGGTCCCGCTGAGTTCATCTTCAGCGTCTATGTTGCCGCCGACGATGGTGCACTACGGGTAGCCAGGCTCTTCCGCTACCTGGTAGAGGCCCTCGGGCATCTGGAGGATGACTACCTGGGCGGTATGGGCTCGCGTGGGAGTGGTCAGGTGCGCTTGCGCAACCTGGCGATCAGTGCGAAGCGGGTCGATGCGCATGGCACCTACGGTGAGGTGATCCCTTTCCGTACCGCTGATCAGCCGCCCCTCACTGGCCTCGACAGCCTCGATCGTGATGCGCTGAGCGCCTGGCTCGACCAGACGTTCGCTGCCCATAGAGCAGGAGCAGGGTCATGAGCGGGCTCAGCCTCTACACGCTCCATCCAGCGGATGGTGCTGAAACGCTCAACTTCCACTTTGGGCGCCAGGGTATTGGCCTGGAGGAGGCCAGTGAGACGCTGCCCTCAGATTCGCTCTTTGCGGCACTGGTGGCCCAGGCCGTCTTACGTGCGGGGACACGCCTGGATGCGCATGGTGCACCTATGTTCGCTCGCCCCTTTGTGGAGGGGGAGCCTCCCTTCCTCATCAGTTCGCTCTTTCCGCGCCTGGGTCCACTCCCACTGCTCCCGCGTCCGCTCATGAAGCTGCAGGTGGCAGAGCAGCTACGTACGACGATTGGGAAGGGCTTCAAAAAGTTGCGCTACCTCTCGCCGGCGCTCTTCGCTATGGTCTGCCGTGGTGCGCAGATCGACGAGGAGCCCATCATCATGCAGGAGGGTAAGGTCTGGATCAGTCGGAATGAAGCCGCAACACTTCCAGCAGCGTGGGCCCAGGGCAGCCACCATGAGTCGCAGGGGGGCTGGTGGCGGCGCCTCAGTGGGCAGAAGATCTGGCAGATCGAGGCGTTGCCACACGCAGCGATTGACCGGGCGAGTAGCAGTTCGGCCTACTACGAGGTTGGCCGCGTCACCTATGCACCCGGTGCAGGCCTGGCGCTGCTGGTACGTTTTAGCGCTGCGGCTGCGCAGCCTGAGTTTGAGCGCCTGCTCAGTTTGTTGAGCGAAAGTGGCCTGGGTGGGCGACGCAGCAGTGGGTATGGTGCCTTCAGGTGGGTACGTGAGCAGGATGTCGAGCTCAACCTCGGCCAACCCGGCAGACGCGCCCTCCTACTCTCGCGCTACATCCCCCAGCCCGCCGAGCTTCCTGCTTTGCGTAGTGAACGGGCCGCCTACCAACTGGTGCGCGTCGGGGGCTGGTTCTACAGCCCGGGGCAGGCCACCCAGCGCCGCAAGCGGGTGATGATGGTTGCCGAAGGTGCCCTCCTCGACACGGAGGCTGCTCCGGTGCGTGGGGCTGTCGTTGATGTGCGGCCCGACGCTACGACAGGCGGCCCAGCTGTCAGCCACCCCGTCTACCGCAGCGGATTGGCCCTAACCATCCCCCTTCCCGATCAAGGAGGCGCCTGATGACGCTACGCAATCGGGTCTTTCCCCTGACCATCACCCTGCTCAGCCCGCTCCACATTGGTACTGGGCAACGCCTCGCCGCAGAGCTCGACTTCCATGCCGACAACGGTAGCATCTACCTCCTCGATAGCGACGTTGCCCTTGACCTGGCCCTCCAGCGCTGGGCCGCAGATCGCCCCTCCCCGGCGGAGCGCCGCCGTCAGGAGGAGGCGCAGCTGGAGGCAGAGGAGCAGCGGCTCGTGCAGCGGCGCGAGCGTAATAAGCGCGAGATTGAGCAGTTCGAAGAGTCACCGCCGCGTGATCGTGATAAGCAAGCGCAGCAGAAGCGGAAACTCCTGACAGAGGCGAACGCGATCAAAGCCATACGGGCCGAGCTACAAGCACGCCGGGCCGCACTCGCCAGTCAGGAGGGGCTCAATGATACTGTGCTCCCGGAGCAGTTGATCAACAGCAGTCGCTTTAGCGATCTCTTCGCGGCCAATCTGCTACTCCTAGACGATCTCCGCCAAAGGCGCACGCTCGCTGGGCGGCCCCTGGTGCGCTACGCGCTGAGTGGGCAGGGCGCCAGCGAGATCTACGAGCAGATCAAGGATCCTCTCGACCGGCCCTACCTCCCCGGATCATCGCTCAAGGGGGCCATTCGGAGCGCCCTGGCATGGGATCTGGCAGATCGGCAGGGAGTTTCGAGAAGTGTGGAGCTGCAACGTAGTGCGAAGGTGGCCGATGATCAGATTGAAGATCGTATATTTCTCGGTCGGGAAAGAGGGAGACAGGTCAATAGAACCGTCCGCGATGTCCTGCGGCTGCTACGCATCAGTGACAGCACGCCCCTTACCGACCCACCAGACCTGCTGCAGATCGCCATGCTCGGTAGCAGTTCGCAGCGCAACACACGCCTGGCCGTGGAGGCCATCCAGGAGGGGGCAGAGGTACGGGCGACCCTGCAGATCGAGCGGTACGGACTGGAGAGTAGCGTGGCGCACGAGGTACTCGACTTCAGTGAGTGGCGTGCGCGGCTCACCCCAGAGGCGTTAGCGGCAAGTTGCCGACGACGGGCGGCAGCCCTCATCCGTGGCGAGCAGGAGTACTTTGCGTCTGCCCCCCAGGCAGCCGAGTTGGCACGCTTCTACGACCAGCTTGCCAGGCAGCTGGCCAACCTTGACGCACGTAGCTGCATGCTGCCAGTTGGCTGGGGGGCGGGTTGGCGCAGCAAAACCCTCGACGATCGGCTGCGCGGAAGCGGGGATGACGACCAGCTATTTGCCAACATCGTGAAGAAATTCAGACTCAAGAAGCACAAGTCGGAGCGCTTCCGACTGGGTGGCACATTTCCCGACACGCGCAAAGTAGTTCTCGCCGCTGAGCGGCCTGTCCGCCCCCTGGGATGGGTGCAGATCACCTTTGGAGCAGAGGAGGCACGA
>CAIWUD010000199.1 GCA_903915775.1 uncultured Chloroflexota bacterium
AGCTGTTCGGTGAGCCCAGCCTGGGGGAGGAAACGCTTCCCCTCACGCCCAGGGATGTCGCGGCGCGCCACGGCCACACTCCCCTTCTCAACATCCTTCGGGCCTACCTCTACACGGAGCGGAACGCCCTTGAGCTCCCACTCATTAAACTTAAACCCTGGCGTCAGATTGTCGCGCTGATCGATCTTGAAGCGTAGGCGACCCTGCCACTCTGCGCTGATCCGCTCCACCGCGCTCATCACGCTCGCACGCTCGGCATCGTTCTTGTAGATGGGCACCAGGACTACCTGTGTGGGGGCAAGGCGTGGCGGCAAAACCAGGCCCTCATCGTCGGAGTGGGTCATGATTAGTGCGCCGATCAGCCGGGTGCTCACACCCCAACTCGTGGTCCAGCAGTGTTGCAGCGTATTGTTCTGATCGGTATAGGTGATATCGAAGGCCCGTGCAAAGTTCTGGCCCAGGTTGTGCGAAGTGCCAGCCTGGAGTGCCCGTCCATCTTGCATCATGGCCTCGATACAGTAGGAGCGGAGCGCACCCGGGAACTTCTCCTTTTCCGTCTTCAGCCCGCGGATGACGGGCACCGCCATCACCTCTTCGACAAAGTTGGCGTAGACCTCGTGCAGAATCTTCAACGTTTCTGCTTCGGCGTCAGCCTCAGAGCTATGGGCGGTATGGCCCTCTTGCCAGATGAACTCCGCGGTGCGCAAGAAGGGCCTAGTGCGCAACTCCCAGCGCATCACGTTGCACCACTGATTGTAGAGCAGGGGGAGATCACGGTAGGAGCGGATCCATTTGGCGTAGAAGTGTCCAATGATCGTCTCACTCGTCGGACGGATGACGTAAGGCTCGGTGAGCTCTTCACCACCTGCGCGGGTCACTTCGGCTACCTCCGGAGCGAACCCCTCGACATGATCCGCCTCCTTCATGATGAAGCTTTTGGGGATCAGGAGTGGGAACTGCACATTGGAGTGACCGGTCGCCTTGATCCGATCGTCGAGCTCTCGCTGCATCATCTCCCAGATGGCCCAGCCGGTCGGTTTGAAGACGATGCAGCCGCGTACCACCTCCGCCACCTCCGCCATATCAGCCTCACGGACGATATCGAGGTACCACTGGTTATAGTCGTTCGCCCGGGTTGTAATAACATCTTTTGGCATGGTCGATCCTTGATGATTGATAGTAGACCTTCATGCGGTTGTGCCGCACAGGACGGTGACGTGTAAGGAGGCTCTTGAGTGGGCCAGTTCCACCCATAGTGAAGAGTGGAGCTACTTCTCTCTACCCCTCCTAGGAGCAGCTCAGTCTGGTAGGCGTACGGTTTCACCCTCCCGTACGATCAGGCCATCGCGAGCTAGAGCTGTGGCCAGTTCGTCCAGCCACGGCCGATCAGCGGCACTAAAGCCAGCGCGAATACGGGGACCAAGCTCTTCCAGGCTCAGTGCCGTTACTGGGGGCAGGGTACGCAGTTCTGTGATCAGCCGACCGCGGTACCAGCGGCGTGAACCAACAAACGGTTCGGTGCTACGATAGGGGGTCCGGCGCTCGGCTGCTCGTTTCCAACCTGCTGGCTCTGTTGGGACTAGGGCCTGATCGGCAGCCACGCGGATGGCATAGGCCTGGCAACCGTTGCGCAACGGACAGCGCCAGCAACTCGGGTTCGCCGCACGACAGACCAAGGCGCCTAACTCCATAAGGGCCTGGTTCCAGGCCCACCCCTGACCAGGAGGCAGGAGGGCAGCACTCTGCTCAAGCAACGCCCGATCAGCGCTCGGCGTGATACCCTGTTCTGGGCCGACCAGGGCACGCTGGAGCACACGACGGATGTTCGTATCGAGGAAGACTACATCCTGCTCAAAGGCAAAGCAGGCGACGGCGCCTGCCGTATAGGGGCCGATCCCAGGAAGTTTACGTAACTCCGTAACTTCGTGGGGAAAGACTGCCCCATACTGCTCGACGATCATGCGTGCACTGCGCTGCAGGTTCACTGCGCGTCGATTATAGCCCAGCCCTGCCCAGTACCTGATCACGTCGGCGGTTGCTGCTGCCGCGAGATCGACCAGTGTTGGGAAAGCATCCAGAAAGGCCAGGTATTTAGGAACAACCCGATCGACTTGCGTCTGCTGAAGCATCGTCTCGGAAACCAGGATCCGGTACGGGTCACGCGTCCGGCGCCAGGGTAGATCACGGGCGTGGGTGCTGAACCATGCGAGCAGACGATCGGGCAGGCTCGCCACGTCGATCGAACCACTCACCCTTTGCCTCCACCCGAATCCCGGCGCGCCTCGATCACATCACTCACCCGATTGAGCTTATCGAGGATATTCGAGAGCTGGGTAATACTCTGGATCGTCAGCACGATGTGTAACACCGTCCGCCCGATGCGGCGCGTCTGACCCTGTTCCACCTTCTCGATATTGATCCCGGCATCGGCGATCACGACCGAGATATCACGCCAGAGGCCCACACGATCCCACGACTCGATGCGCACCGGTACGGCGTACCCCTTAGGTTGCTGCCCACCCCACGTGAGATCAATGAGTCGGTTGCGATCGCGTTCGTTGACAATGGTGCGACAGTCAGCACGATGGACAGTCACTCCACGCCCACGTGTGACGAAGCCAACCACTGGCTCGCCTACAACCGGGTTGCAACACTTCGCGAGGCGGTTGAGGATTGCCCCGACCCCATTGACCTGGATCCCGAATGTCTGTACCCGCTGAGGAATCGCTGTCTTCAGGACTTCGAGCGGCATGCCCTCAACTGATGGATGCTGTTCGACCTGCTGGGCGAGCGCCTTCTGCGCAACGCCGCGGGCAGTCAGTTCCCCGCTCCCGATCTGGCTAAACATCTCATCGATGTTGCGCAGACCCACCAGATCCACCAGATGTTCAAAGCTGACAGTGATACCGAGGCGCTTCAACTCTTTTTCTAACAGGTCGCGTCCGGCAGTGATATTCTCTTCACGTTCGGCACGACGAAAATAGCGCTTGATATGGTTGCGCGCACTCGGGGTCTTGACGAAGTTGAGCCAGTCGCGGCTTGGGCCACGGTTACCCTTCGCCGTCATGATGTCCACGATTTCGCCATTCTTGAGGTGGTAGTCGAGGGGCACCAGGCGTCCGTTGACGCGGGCACCAATACAGCGATTCCCTACTTCAGAGTGGATATGGTAGGCAAAGTCAACTGGACTAGAACCATCCGGAAGGTCGATAATCTTCCCTTTGGGGGTAAAGACATAGACCATCTCCTCGAATTCGGTTCTCAAACTCTCTACGAACTCACGTGCATCGGTGAGCTCAATGCGCCAAGAGATCAGTTCACGTAGCCAGCGGATCTTCGCCTCATAGTTCTGATCCGAGCGTGTGGTGAAGCCCTCTTTATAGCGCCAATGAGCGGCAATACCATGCTCGGCCAACGTATGCATATCTTCCGAGCGGATCTGTACCTCGCAGTAGTGTCCGCCGGGAATAATCACCGTGGTGTGGAGCGACTGGTAACTGCTCTCTTTGGGCACCGCGATATAGTCGTCAAACTCGCTGAGAACCGGTGTCCAGATACTATGGACGAGACCAAGCACACGGTAGCATGAGCCCTTTGCCCGATCCGGATCTCCCTCCTGGATAATCACTCGAACGGCTAGCTGATCGTAAATCTGCTCGAGTGGTACACCTTTACGCTCCATCTTGCGCCAGATCGAGTAGATATGCTTCGGCCGACCAGTGACTTGGGCCTGGATATGCTCCTTCTCAAGGGCCTCCTGGAGTTTACGGATGACACGCTGGATAATCCGCTCGCGTGCCTCTTTGCGCATGCTCAGGCCATCCGAGATCTCCTTGTAGCGATCGGGGTACATACCCTTGAAGGCGAGATCTTCGAGTTCGGACTTTACCTGCCACATGCCGAGGCGGTGGGCCAGCGGCGCGTAGATATCGAGCGTTTCACGCGAGACCCGCCGCTGTTTGTCGGGCGAGGTCGCCCCGAGGGTGCGCATATTGTGCAGACGGTCGGCCAGTTTGATCAGAATGACCCGTGGATCGTCGGCGGTGGCGATGAACATCTTCCGGTAGGAGCCAGCCTGGAGCTCCTCCTTCGTCTTATGCTCGAGCCCAGAGAGCTTGGTGACGCCATCAACGAGGTGGGCAATGGTAGCACCAAAGAGCTGCTTGAGCAGTTCGAGGCTTATCCCGGTATCCTCGACCACATCGTGGAGCAGTGCGGCTGCTAGCGATTCGGTGTCGAGGCGCAGGTCAAGCAGTATCGTCGTCACCGCAACTGGGTGATCGATGTAGGGCTCCCCCCCCTGGCGATACTGACCTGTATGGGCGATCAGGGCGAGAGCATAGGCCTGGCGTAGGAGATCACTGTCAGCGTCAGGTAGGTAGTGGTGCAGCCTGGTAACGAGGGCTTCGATGGTCGGGCTATGGTAGGCGGCCAGATAGCTCGAGCGCACACTATCAACACCCGCCTCGAGCGGCTCTTTTTTGTACAACTGCTCGGCGACCATCTCGATTACGAGGAGGGGAAGGGTTGGGTGAAGCGTTGGTGCTGATGACTCAGAGGTAGCTGGTGGACGGCGCGGTGCATTGGCTGTCATCTGACCCGAAGAGGTTCCCGGGGAGGCAGCCGAATGTTGCGTATCAATACTAGCGGTGGCGGTTGCATCGTCCATCTGCCACACATCCTCTCGCAGTCTGTGGAAGGCCGGAGGCTTGACCGCCTGTGTGGGATGCGCAGAGGGCGCTCTCCTCTACGATCTCTTCCCTCACTGCCTCGCATCGCCGCGAACACTCGTACTAAGTGGCTTCCGGGATCCACGTTGCTGGTATCATAGCATAAGCGTATGTCGATGGCAACGTTCTTGTGGAGGGTCGCTGTTCGCACTGCTCCCTGGCGGGACCAAGGTTGGGTGAGGTATTTTTGCGGAGGGCGTAGCCCTTGACACCTCCCGTGCGCTAGTTATTCAGACTTGGATTAAGCCAACGGCAGGGCAACCACAGGGGGTTGCCCTTACAGGAGGGCTACGAGGGTGAGACGCCCCTACTCAGTTACTCCATCGCTCCCCATTGACAGACAGCGATTCTGGCGCTATGATAATAAGTGTCTATTTTACACTATTTATGACAGAAGGAGCACTCCATGCGAGCAGCACAGCAGCGCGTGGCTGAGGGCATCCTCTTCACCGATCAGTATCAGCTGAGCATGGCCCAGCTCTACTTTCGCCAAGGGCTCCATGAGCACTTGGTCCAGTTCGATCACTTCTTCCGGCGCTACCCCGACTATGGGATGCATGCCGCTGGCTACTGTATCAGTGCCGGTCTGGAGTGGCTCCTCGACTGGATGGAGACGGCGCGCTTCACCGACGAGGATCTTGACCATCTGCGCATGCAGCGCGATCGAGTGGGTGGCCAACTCTTTGGTGAGGATTTTCTGGCCTATTTGCGCGAGATGGGCAATTTTGGGGCGATCAGCCTGCGGGCCATCCCCGAAGGTCGTGTGGTCCATCCCCACGTTCCTTTGAGCGTTGTGCGAGGACCACTCGCCATGGCCCAGATCTTGGAGACGGCCCTGCTCAACCAGCTCAACTACCAGACCCTGATTGCGACCAAGGCTGCCCGTATCCGCGAAGTGAGCTATACGGCGCCAGTGCTCGAGTTTGGCCTGCGCCGCGGTCAGGATCGGGGGGCGAACGCAGGTACCCGTGCGGCGCTCATCGGCGGGGCTGATTTCACCTCAAATGTCGGGCTCTCCTTGACTCTTGGTCTTCCGCCGAAGGGTACCCATGCCCACGCCCTGGTACAGGTCTTCCTCGCCCTCGGCTACTCTGAACTTGAGGCCTTTCAGGCCTACGCTGAGGTCTACCCTGATGATTGCCTCCTGCTCGTTGACACGATCGACACGTTGGGTAGTGGGGTGCCCCACGCGATCCGGGTATTCGAGCGCTTGCGGGCGCGGGGTCATCAGCCGGTCGGTATCAGGCTCGACTCGGGCGACCTGGCCTACCTGGCGATTCAGTCGGCGCTGCTGCTCGACCAGGCCGGCTTCCCCGAGACAACCATTGTTCTCTCGAGTGACCTGGATGAATTGGTGATCTGGCAGATCCAGACACAGATCCGTGAGGAGGCGCCGAGCTACGGTGCCGATGCGGAGGCAATTCTCAAGCGGCTCGTGTATGGTGTGGGGACCCGCCTCGTCACCTCTCACGGCGAGAGCGCCCTCGGGGGTGTCTATAAGCTCGTTGCCGTGCAGGAGGGCAGCAACTGGCGGCCGGCGATCAAGCTCGCCGACTCGATTGTCAAACTGACCAACCCCGGTCTGAAGCAGGCGTGGCGTATCTATGACGCACGTGGACGGGCCACCGCTGATCTGGTAACGCTCGAGGATGAGCGTCCTGATCAGGCGACCACACTGACCCTGCGCCACCCCAGTGACCCTGCGCTCCAGCGTAGCCTCAGCCAGAGTGAGATCACCGGGATTGAGCCGCTCCTCGTCGAGGTGCTACGGGACGGACAGCGCCTCGGTGATACTCCCACGCTTGAGCAGATGCGCACCCGCCGGCGCGCCGATGTCGAACGCCTCGATAGTGGGGTACGCCGCCTGGTGAACCCGCACATCTACCATGTCTCACTCTCCGAGTCGCTCTGGAGTATGAAGCAGGAGTTGCTCACCACGCTGCGTAGCAAGGAGCAGGAGGCGTGAGGAGTGAGCAGCCGACACCACCAATCTACCAGTATCAGGTAGACCAGGCGGGCATCGTGCTGAGCGAGCTTGTCGAGCGGTTATGGGGTGATGTTGGATGGCATGCTCTGGAGCGGGGTGGGGTCTGGTTGGATGGGCAGCGGGTGTGCGATCCACTGCAGCATGTAGCGGTGGGAGCACAGCTACAGCTACGCATACCACCAAGCGGGCACTACCCAGAGGTTGATCTGGAGGCTGCGGATCTGCTCTACGAAGATGCGTGGATCGTAGTGGTGCAGAAGCGCTCAGGCTGGTACGTAGGTGCGACCCCGTGGGATCGCTACGGGAATCTGCTGGTGGCCCTCGAGCGCTTCCTGACTAGGCGTGACGGGGTTGTACCCACACTCCACCTCGCCCATCAACTTGATCGCGATACCTCGGGCCTGCTCCTGGTGAGTAAGGCTGCAGCGGCAAACGCACCATTGCAGGTGGCCTTTGCCACCGGTCACATCGCTAAACGCTACACCTGCCTTTGCGCGGGGCTGCCGGAGTGGGAGGAGCTCGACCTGCAGAGCGGCCATGGGCGCGGTGCGGGTGGCCGCTGGCGCCTCTACCCACTCGAGCAGGTCGGCCAACCCCTCCCCATGGGTGGCAGGCGCATTCGGCGCGCCCATACGAGGCTGAAGCTCGCGATGCGCGGCCCTACCACCGCGCTGGTTGAGGCGTTCCCCCATACGGGGCGCACACACCAGATTCGGCTGCACATGGCCGCTGCTGGCCACCCACTCGTGGGCGATAGCCGCTACGGTGGCCCCGCCTGCCATGGCGGGCAGACCCTTCCCGGTCATCTCCTCCACGCCACCGAGTTGCAGCTAGCGCACCCGATCACCGGGGCACCGCTGCACCTCCACAGCCCTTTGCCCTCCCACTTCATGACCCTCCTCAACGCGTGCTAGCAACGTGGCTCAGCGTTCGAGGGTACGCTCATCGCCGATCGCACAGACACGGTTACGACCAGCAGTTTTCGCACGGTAGAGGGCCTGATCAGCCAGTTCAACTAGATCCTCAAAGCGCTCCGTACCAGTCGACGTACTCGTCACCCCAATACTCACCCGTAGCGAGAGTTGCTGCTGATCGGGGAGGATCAGGGCATGTTCGGCAATGGAGATACGTACGCGCTCGGCGATTGTACAGGCCGTATCAATGGTGGCGCCGGGTAGGAGCAGCAGAAACTCCTCACCGCCCCAACGTCCGACGTGATCGTAGGGGCGCACGGCGTGGCGGAGTTGACCAGCCACGTAGCGCAGGGCCAGATCGCCCACCACATGCCCATGCTGATCATTCACCCGTTTGAAGTGGTCGAGATCGAGCATGCCGATCCCCAGAGGTTGGCCCGTATGTTCAGCACGATTGAGTTCGAGGGCAGCCTGGCGCGTGATCCCATAACGGTTGAGCAGCCCGGTCAACGGATCGTGGGCCACCTGGTGCTGCAGATGATTGGCAAAGAGCTGAAGCTGGTCAGCGAAGGCCCTCAGGCGCATGTTGGCGGCCCGTAGATCCTGCTCGAGTTGCAACACCCGTGCCGCTGCAGCTAGGCGGGCCCGCAACTCATCAGGGTCCACCGGCTTGGCCAGGTAGTCGTCGGCACCAGCGTCAAGGCCGGCAACACGATCGGCCTGCTGATCGCGTACCGTCAGCAAAAGGCAGAAGATATAGTGGGGGAACGGTGTAGCGCGTATGCGCCGAATGAGCGTTGGTCCGTCCAGTTCTGGCATCTGCCAGTCGGTGATCAGCAGTGAGATCTCTCCAGCCTGGATGATCTCCCACGCCTGGAGCCCATCAACGGCAACGAGCACGGGGTAGCCCAGCGTACGTACGATCTCGCACACCGTATGCCGAATCAATGGATCATCATCGGCTACAAGCACCTGCATCTGCTGCTCCTCCCTTGCGCTGCGACGCCGAGTGGTTGAGCGCAGCTACAATGAAGCCTGGCAGCGAGCCTATGCTGATAGGGTCATTGCACCGTACAACGGCAGCAGTGACGCCGAATCACTACCCATTATACGGTACATGGCCTCCGGCAGGTCGGTGTAGCCAAAGTGGGAGGTGTGGAGGGCAAAGCCCTGCACAAAAAAACCTAACCGAGCCATGGTGTCGCCAGACCGTAACGTCGGCGCAGCCGACGTTGAACCCATGCCTGTGGTAGTTGTGCATCAATCAGGTATTTCATGCGGCAAAGGCTTCAACACGTTTAATCTGACTCAACCGCGTTGCAAACACGAGTACCGCATAAATATCGGCTTCCTCTAAATCATCGTAATCATCGAGGATGGCTTGATACGACATGCCACCGCTCAGTAACTCCAGCACAAATTCAACCGGATAGCGCAATCCTCGGATGCACGGCTTCCCATGGCAGATATCAGGATCGATGGTAATACGACTCAACAATTCGCTCGGTGAAGGTATCTGCTTCGTCATGCTGCCCCCTTTATGGAAGGT
Organism: uncultured Chloroflexota bacterium; assembly: GCA_903915775.1. Taxonomy (GTDB): domain Bacteria; phylum Chloroflexota; class Chloroflexia; order Chloroflexales; family Chloroflexaceae; genus Viridilinea. The sequence continues at coordinate 9,181 of CAIWUD010000199.1, forward strand.
GTTTTCCACGTATCATCACA
>CAIWUD010000200.1 GCA_903915775.1 uncultured Chloroflexota bacterium
TCGAAGTATTCCTTCCCAACACGCTGGTGGCCTCAGCGCATCCCAGGTATGGCTGCGGGATCATGCCGCCCCCTACCGTGGCCAGTGGGTAGTCGTGCGTGAGGGTCATCTGCTCGGTGTAGCCCCTGATCTAGGCTCGCTCCGCACGCTGATTGAGCGTGAGAACGACCCAGCGACGACCATCATCACCAGGGTGTGGTAGCCGTGCACTTCGTTGATGACCTTCAAGCGTGCGGCTTCGCAACAGGAGTGGCGCGTTATAGCGATAACCTTCCAGGCCGTGTCTCCGCTGCCCACATGGTGCTGACGATCCGTATTGGGGGTGTCATCACTACCCAGGCTATTATAGACACAGGCTCAACCTGGTGCATCCTGAATCCTGACATTGTGGCGATTCTTGGTGATGTGGTCGAAGAAACGTACGTGCCGACCGAGTCGCTGGTCATTCGCGGGATCCGCTATCAGGGGCGGTTAGTTCGGGTTGCGATACGGCTTCCGGCAGAGGTCGGTAACGATCTCGACGTTGAGGCAACAGCATTCGTGCCAATCCTCCCTGTCGGAGCGGTGTGGGATGTGCCGGACTTTATCGGCCTGGCAGGCTTCCTCCAGCGCGTGCGCTTCGCCGTGGATCCTCGGGAGAATGTGCTGTATTTTGCTGGAGCGTAGGACCGATACGCACTCTCGCTTTATCCAAGCTTCTGATCAAGCCTGGCTACACCAACTAGTACGATGTTCTGGCGGCGGGCGTCCTCCCAAGCAGCTGGTGTGAATCTGGCCCGGGTGAGGAGTGCGAAGTGCGTCGTCCAGCCCTGGCCAGCGTCTAGGAGATCGGCGTGAAGGAGTGCTGTTTTCTGCTCGACCAGTTCGCGCACCACAGCGCGATCGACCTTGTCCGCGCCCCACTTGCACTCGTCCACGAGCAACTGGCAGTTCTGAAAGCCCGCAGCAACGACATCGAACTGGAGACTTGGCGACTCCAGTGGCTGCCGATCGTCTGGAGGGGAAAACGGGCGGCTCCCGTCCCTGCTCCAGTACCCACTGCCGGGCGAAATCTTCAAATGCCGTCTGGCCGACAAAAAAGCGCGTAGGCCTTGCTGGATTGCTGGCAGCACCCGCTCGGGTTGGTAGCTCAAGTTACCCTGGTACGGCTGCAAGAAATGGGCTGGCCTTGATCTGCGGTACCGCTGTGCCGCTGCGGTGCGCTGTCTGACCGACCATGCTCTTGATGGACATCTTATTCTACAAAATCGCCATGTAGTAAAATATGGCACTCCTTCGAACGACCTTGTTCTTGTCGGCGAGCATATGCGTCACGGACACCATGTCTTTCGGTCGCGTCAGCCGGAAACGGGACGCGGTCGCTCGCAGCTGGTGCCGTGGCTGGAGTTAGCCACCGCCCAGGTCGTCATTGTTATACAGTACGCTGGACAGACAGTGACTGGCACCCTGCATCACCTAGTACAGGGCAATACGCATCTGTTCCTGGCCTTGCGCTGGAGTGTGCTAGGCCATATGGAGCATCCCGAACGAGACATTCCAGAGCTGACTTGCCGTGTTGGGGCGTCGCACGCAGTGGTCGGCTCGCTGGGGCGCGACCGTCGAGTGCGGGATGTCCATAGTGGGAGCGTGGTATACCTTCTGCACAACTCATGCGGGTCTCCCGTTAATTGTCAGTCATCGTCCACAGCCTCTCGCCGTGGTCGTGGGTATTACCGACCATGTCTGGATAGTGAGCGAACTCCTGCGCCATCGCGTGCCCCCTCCCCGCTGGGAGTCACCGCTTCGTCGCGGGCGTCGCTCTACAGGTCTTCAGGTTCTCCTTTACCAGTGATGTCTCAACCATCATTGAGCATAGAGCCATCCACCTGGGAAGGTGTCGTCGGTCTCTGCTTCCTGGGGGAGCCCTAGTCATCGCGCCGGTTGTGGCGTCTCGTTGACAAGAGCGGATTGCTGCGGGTCGACGAACTCAAATGTACGGTGGATGAGTGCGGTCCAAATATATGAGTGCGCTCATAACAAATATGAGTGGGCGTATTAAAATATGCGCACCGGGAGTAAGCTATGATGAACGTCGTCACTGTCTCCACGATTGACTAGTATGCTCAGTATGCCTCCACCTGAGTCCGGTTCTCAGAAGTCTGCTGGACGGCGAAGGTAGACACCCAGTGGTGGTGGCAGACTGGTGCTCGGTCAACGCCTTCGCCTGACAGGTCGATGCCTGGCTGCACGCTCTTTAGGATAGCGCCTGCACCCGACAGTCAAGAGTACGGAGGCTTCACATGCATCAACGCATCAATGATCGAACAAGCGAGCAAGAACCAGATGGGATGCGGTGGGGAGGGCAGTGCGAAATAGCAGCGGGTAACGAGCGGGAAACAA
>CAIWUD010000201.1 GCA_903915775.1 uncultured Chloroflexota bacterium
GTGGGACGCGATCACGAAAGATAACCAGACCTACAACGCCTTTGAGGCACAGGTGCGCCAGGCCTTCAAGTTCATCGACTACGCACCAATTATGTTCATCTCGGCCCTTGAAGGTCAACGCACTGGGCAGATCGTCCAACTCGCCCGTGAGATCCAGGATCAGCGTCAGAAACGTGTGCCTACCGGTGAACTCAACGCCTTCTTGCGCCAGGCCGTGCTTGATCAGCCCCCCATGGCCATTAAGAAGGGCGCCCACCTCCGCCTCTACTACGCCGTTCAGCCCCAGGTTGAGCCACCCGTCTTCCTCTTCTTCGCCAATGATGGCACCCTCGTGCACTGGTCCTACGCACGCTACCTTGAGAATCGCCTGCGCGAGCGCTACGACTTTGGTGGAACCCCCATCGTGATCGTTTTCCGTTCACGTGAGAAGAAGGACGAGAAGGAGTAACTGTTCACTTCTGGGTAAGGCATGGTGCAGATCAGCGTGACCACTCCTCGCCATCACCGAGCGCCCGCTCGGTGATCCCAGGTTCGCGTGGCTGGCGTGCGGGAGCTGTGGAGGGCTTCGCCACCCACAACAAAACCCGACCTAGCCCTGGCTCCGCCAGAGAGAAGGGTGAACAGGTACCTCAAGCAGTGCCAAAGGTGGCTTATGGCAGCGATCTGGCCTGGAAGGCCCTACCCACTCGGGGCGACGTGGGACGGCCAGGGCGTGAACTTCGCGCTCTTCTCCGGCAATGCCACTCGTGTCGAGCTCTGCCTGTTTGATAGCCCTGGCGCCCAGCGTGAGGCGACACGCTTCACGCTCCCCGAGCATAGTGAGGATATCTGGCACGGTTACCTCCCCGGTCTTGAACCTGGTCAACTCTATGGCTACCGTGTCTATGGTCCCTATAACCCCGCCCACGGCCATCGTTTCAACCCCTACAAGCTGCTCATCGACCCCTACGCAAAGGCCCTGACCGGCGGGTTGGTCTGGGATAATGCGCTCTATGGCTATCGTGTCGGGAGCCCCTACGCCGATCTGACCATCGGGAAGCGTGATAGTGCGCCGCGGGCCCCCCGTTCGATTGTGGTCGACCAACGTTTTGATTGGGGGGACGATCAACGCCTCGATCTCCCCCTCCACGCCTCGGTGATCTACGAACTCCATGTCAAGGGCTTCACCCAACTCATGCCCGGTGTTCCGCCTGAACTGCGTGGCACCTATGCCGGTCTGGGTAGCCCTGCGGCAATTCGCTACCTCAAGGAGTTGGGGATCACCGCGGTCGAACTGCTCCCAATCCACCACTTCCTCGATGAGCAGATCCTCGTCGATAAGGGACTTTCCAACTACTGGGGCTACCAGAGCATCGGATTCTTCGCCCCCGATCCACGCTACGCTGCGACCGGTACGCCGGGGGCGCAGGTGGCTGAGTTCAAGCAGATGGTGAAGGCGCTCCATGGCGCTGGTATCGAGGTGATCCTCGATGTCGTCTACAACCATACTGGTGAGGGCGATCAGCAAGGGCCAACGGTTGCCTTTCGTGGCCTCGACAATGCCGCCTACTACCGCCTGGTACCGGACAATCCGCGCTACTACATGAACCATACCGGTACGGGTAATAGTCTCAATACCACTAATCCACGCGTACTCCAGCTGGTCATCGATAGTATGCGCTACTGGGTTAGCGAGATGCATGTCGATGGGTTTCGTTTCGATCTGGCGCGTACCCTGATCCGCGCTGAGAGTGATCGCCCCAACTCATTCTTCGATGTGATCAAGTTGGACCCGCTCCTCTCCCAGGTGAAGTTGATCGCCGAGCCCTGGGATGTTGGTCCTGATGGCTACTGGGTCGGACGCTTCCCGGCCCCTTGGGCTGAGTGGAATGGGAAGTACCGTGACAATGTGCGGAAGTTCTGGAAGGGCGAGAGCGGTCAGGCTGCAGAGTTCGCCTCGCGTCTGATGGGCTCCATGGATCTCTATCGCCATAATGGTCGCCGCCCCTTTCACAGTATCAATTTCGTCACCTCCCACGATGGCTTCACCCTACGGGACCTGGTCAGCTACAACGAGAAGCACAACGAAGCCAACCATGAGCGGAATCACGATGGTGACGCCCACAACCATAGCTGGAATATGGGTGTGGAGGGGCCTAGTGACGATCCGGCTATTCGTGATCTGCGTCTACGCCAGATCCGCAACTTCCTGGCAACCTTGCTCATCTCGCAGGGGACGCCGATGCTGGTCGCCGGTGATGAGCGCGGGCGCACGCAGGGTGGCAATAATAATGCCTACTGTCAGGATAACCCCATCAGTTGGATCGACTGGTCACCCGATCCTGAAGCCGAGCAACTCTTTGTTTTCACCAAGCGCCTGATTGAGTTGCGCCGAAATCACCCGCTGCTACACCGACGCCGCTTCTTCCAGGGTCCCATCGGTCCGAGTAGTGCTGAGTATGATGTCGAGTGGCTCAGCCCTGACGGCCAGGAGATAGGCCCAGCTCTCTGGCACAACGCCGAGTTGCGCTGTATCGGCCTCCTCGTCAATGGGCGTGTTATGCGCGAGATTGATGAGCAGGGTAATCCGGTGCACGACGACGTGCTGCTCATCCTCTTCAACGCTGGTCAGGAGACGGCGCCCTTCATTCTGCCCGACTGGCCTGATGACCCGCTCTGGGAGGTCTTAGTTGATACGGCTGATCCGCGATCCTCTGGGCGCGGCCTGCCGAGTAGCGAGATCTACCAACTCCAAGGCCATTCACTCGTCGTGCTCGTCGAGCGTGCAAACCA